>NZ_CATZLL010000011.1:0-208096 GCF_958415495.1 Ralstonia flaminis
TCGGCGCTGCGGTTGGCAGCATGGTGGGGCAAGGCGTTGGAATTGCCATTGGCGCGCAGGACAAATTCAGCTGGAGCCAGGTCGGCCGGACAGCGTTGAGTGCGGGTGTGACTGCTGGCATTGGTGGCGGGCTCGCGGACTTGGCACGGACCAGTACTGGTTTGACCCAAACACTGCTCTCAAGCGCAGCGGCGCGCGTGGGCGTTGCCAGTGCGATGACACAAGGCATTGGCTTGGTGACGGGGTCGCAGTCGAGCTTTAACTGGAGGGGCGTGGCGGCGGCTGCCGCTGGCGGCCAGGTTGGCGCTGAACTGGGTGGCGCGCTCGACGGCAAGTTGGGTAGTGGGTTTGCCGGTAGCGTTGCGCAAGGGTCGATCACTGGTTTTGCCGGAGGCATGACTACGGCGGCGCTGCAAGGTGGCCGTATTGCCGCTGTGCAAGTGGCAACCGATGCGTTTGGCAATGCGCTTGGCATGAGTTTGGCCGACAAAATGGGCAGCGCGCGTAGCTCGCAAGAAGAGGCACTACAAACCTCATCGGCTATGGAGGCCGAACGCGCTGCTCGTATTCGGCAAATGCAGGACATGGCTGGAGTGGAGCTCGCTGGAAGTGGAGCGGGGCTTGCATATCATCCCGCCTTTGCGGCACCGCCGTCAGTACCAGTGGGCGCAACATCAGATCGATCCATGGAATCGATTGTGCCCACACCGCAGGTGGTGACCAGAGGTGTGACAGCAGACGGACGAGCCTTCGAGCGCTGGAGCAGTGGTGCAACGGCTTACGCGGTGCCGAGCCCTGTGCTTGGTGGCCAGGAACTCCCACCTCTGGTCGCCAACGTACCATCTGGTCCGCAGGACGTCAGCATGCTCAATAGGTTGGGTCAGGAGGCCATTGGGACGGTGCTGGGGCTTGCGCAGACTGCCGCGAATACGGTGCGGCTCGTGAACGACCAAGGTTGGGTTCTGGCCAATGGGTTGAGCGGCGGCTGGCTGCCCACAACGCTGATGCACTGGCGGCGGTCCAACGCAATACAGCTTTGGGGCAAGCCATCTCGGCAGCCCCTGGCTTTGGGCTGCGTTTGGCAATGGGCAATGTATCCCTTGATGAGATTGGGCAGCGCGGGAGCAATGCTCTGCAGTTGGACAGGATCGACAAGCTGAAGGCCGCCGGGGACTATGTCGGGGCACAGATGATCCGAACGGAAAATGCCTTGGGCATTGCTTCGCTCGCGGTGGGTGGTGAGGGATTGGTAGTAGGGGCGGTGGATCTGGGGTCAAGTCTCGGACGCACAGCTGCAATAGGCACAAGATTGGCGGCTGAGGAGGCTGCTGCATCGCGTACGATGCAGATTGCAGGCGCTAAGTTTGAAGAGTTTAACTATCGATATGGGGTCGGCCCTCGCTATATGATGGAGCCTGACTTCAGGGTTGCTCCGCCAAGCAGCACTGGTGGTATCGCATCTTCGACTGGGGATACCGTATCGGTATTCCGAAAAATGTCTGATGCCGAAGCCGAAGCTACATTGACCACCCAGCGATTGCAGCCTCCGGCTCCGGGTTCGAACTCGAGTAAGTATCTTTCAGAGTCTTTGAATAAAGTCATCGCGTTTCAAAACAATGGTGTTTCGAGCGCGACATCGGAATCTGTGCTGGAATTTGTTCTTAATAAGCCGCGCTATCAGGATTTGATGTCAACGGCGGTAAATCAGGCGGGGTCAAAAGGAGTTGATGCGGTAAAGATAAATTTTGAAGGAATTAGCGATCCATCACTCAGAAATATCGGTGTGCCGATTTCTAAGCTTGATGCCTTCAATGATTTGATTTTGCAGATAAATAAGGTTGATCGATGATTAATCTAAGTGATTCGAAATCGGTGCGTGATAGTGTTACGCAACTGTTTTCGCAGGGCGACTTCGAGGCTGGTGTGACACTGTTGCAGAAAACCGAGAGTATTCCTCGGTTTGTGGAGTTGGAATGCATTGGTAATATGCATTTCTATAAAAGAGAGTTGCAAAAGGCAATTGAAAGCTACGAGCTCGCTATATCGATTCAGCCAGGGTATGAAATTGCCAGATATCAGTATCTTGTCGGAACTCAAGATGAGAGGCAGGGTGATTTTATATCTGCTTTTAAACGATACCAGTCGGCTATTGATATAGAGCCGACATTTGTTGATGCTTATTTTGAGCTTGGTGGTCTACTCGTTAAGGTTGGTGATTTTGAGGGGGCTGCTCAGTGCTATCGTGATGCGGTTAAATTGGCACCAAGTGATCTCGCGGGTTACTACAACTTGAGCGCTGTTCTCGGGAAGCTGGCGCATACGGATCCGGAAAAGTATTCCGCCGAGTTGCTTGCAGTTGATGCCGCATATGAGAAACTTAAGGAGAGTGGTGCTCCTCTTCCTAGCGCGGGGAAGTGGTAGCAAGCAGTCTTTAAAAGATTTATGTCGATGGAAGATTGGTTTGCCTTCAAATTTTGAAAAATTGGTGAAACAAGTCGAACTTCTTGAGGACTACGAGGCAAGCTCTCAAGCTCTCATGGAGATCGTCCATCGTGAGCCCGTAACGGGTGCGCAATTGGCGTCGAACATTCTGTTATCAAAGGCAGGAGATATCCATCTACGTGCCTTCGCTTTCAGTATGCTCTATCGGGCAAACAAGACGAGAGCTTTCGAATATATGTTGGAAAACTCGAGCACCTGTGAGTCGGTCGTTTTTGCTGCGATGCTGGGAGAGGTCGCGGAAGATTTTGGTTTGCTGAGTGATTCCAGAGAGTTGCAGAGAGTCGTCGCGCATCTGCGATCGACTATTCGTGTTCGAAGTGATAAGGATGTCGAAGTGGTTAAACGAGCCATAGATGGATTATTAAGAATCTACGGCAATTAGATTGTTGTTTTTTATCATTGTGTAAAAATGCCCGCTGAATGCGGGCGATTTTTATTCGATAATGCCGAGGATGCGGATTGATCTGCGGAGTAGGCCGTGGTGATCCAAGGTGATGCCTTCGATCTGAAATAATGATAATTCCCACCCAAGCCGATTCTGGACACTATCAGCCGACGATTGAAGAGAGTTTGAAAGTCCCCGCTCTACTGAAGAATCTTGGCTATGATACGTCCGGCGCCTATTTGAAGATTTATGATTTCAGGACGGACTCAAATGGCTTCGTTACTGGTCGAAATCTCACTGTGAATAAACAACTGCCATGAGTGAGTTGAGAGCACTTTCCAAAGCAATTTTTGATGGATACGGTAATGCTGATGTGATTGGCATTGCATATTTCCAGCGTTGGTCGACCGACTTGTCGGCGCATGTCTATTCTGATGTTTTGGTTCATCAGATGCGCAACTATCCGCATAGATATGTACTTGATTTTATACTTGGAACCCCATTTCTTTGGAGGGCGCTCGGCCCGAGCTTTTGGACTGGGTTGCTAGTGTCGGCCGAACGGCCAGACACGGCACGTACAGTCGAGCAAATTGGTGCCTTTGCCGATATAGAATTTCTTTCGCGGTATGTTGAGGTTGACGCGTTAAGCTATCTTTGGCATGAATGCAAGTTATCTGTGGCGGATCGCGCATCGTTGTTGTTGTATTTTCAGAAATATGGGTATGCATTAGTTCCGTCGGATCTCGATGACGAAGATTTGGATGGCTGCTATTTTGTTGGAAAAAAAGATTTGTTGCACCTGGCGGATGATTTGTGTAGGGATTTCAAATTCAAAAAAATGAACTGAGTGAAAAGAGTGTGGCGAGCTATATTGACGGACTTAGCGGTAAGTGATTGATATATTACGGATGGTAATAAATCTAATTTTCGAAAAAGCTCACTGATGTTAAAGTTAGCCATCTTTGCAGTCCTCTGTGCTTCCCTCTCCGGCTGCGCCACCTCCGGCCGAATCGGTGACCTCCCGACCATCGCTGCCGGTGCGCCCTCGTCGTCGCTGGTGCTCATCCGCCCAAGCAGCTTGGTTGGCGCTACCAACAGCTACTACGTCGCGCTCGACGGCAAAGACGTTTTCAGCATTCGCTCAGGTGAAAACACCCAGTTCCCGATTCCATCCGGCGAGCACACGGTATCCGTGAAGTGTTTTGGTGGCTGGTCGCCCACGTGGAAGGAAGACGGCAAACAGTTTGTCGCCGTCGAGGGACAATCGAGTTACTTCGAGATCAATCCCAACCTGACTTGCGCGAAGATCATGCCGATGCCTGCTGAGGCCGCGAAGACGCAATTGGCAGCCACGAAGTTCGTCAACCCAGCCAACGTGTCGAACAAGTAGTTGATTGGCGGACGCTTTGCCGCAAGGTGGGAGCCTCCAGTTACCAAGTACTTCACGAGAAAGCACGGCTGCGTGGCGCCACAACACCGTACCGTTCGCAGGATTTGCCACGCTGAGGAGGGACACTCTATTGCCTGGTCCGGTCTATGAAGGGCCTTCGCGGGCTCAGTGGGACATCCGGATTTGTGCTGCGTAGTTGACGGTACGCGATCAAGCAACGGGCTACGTGGACGCGGCCGGCAACATCGGCCAGCAAGGCCACGCCATCACCTACGACAAGAACGGCAACCGCCTCACGGACACGCACTGGGGCAACAAGGTCACGACCGCAGGCGGCCAGAGCATCATCACGGGCTATACGGAGGCGGGCGAAGCCATCTACAGCACGACCCCGACGACGTTCGTACGCTCAGACGGCTACACCACCGAGACGTATGCGTATGACAACCTGGACCGCCTGAGCAGCGTGGTGCGCGATGGCGCGCAGATCGACCAACGCTCGTACGACGGTGCAGGCCGTGTCACGCGCACCGGCTCGTGCAACCTGCCCACGGGCTAGGGAGTGTCAGGATTTCCGAGTTCAAGGCGAGGTTGAGATTTACACGGACGGTCGAACGAATCGATCCGCATAGAGGATAGCGAATTGGTTCATGGCCTGCTTCCAGTCATGAGCTGCACGGCTCCACCCCGCAGTGATGTTGCGCAGTGCCAGCCAGATGAGCTTCGTCGCAGCCTCGTCGGTCGGGAAGTGGCCTCGGGTCTTGATGATCTTGCGTAGTTGCGCGTTGATGTTCTCAATGGCGTTCGTCGTGTAGATCACCTTGCGTACCGCTGGCGGGAACGCAAAGAACGGAATCACGCGATCCCAGGCGTTGCGCCAGGCAGCACTGACCGTCGGGTATCGCTGCCCCCACGGGCCGTCGGCAAACGCGTCGAGCTCGGCTTGTGCGGCCTCCGCGCTTGGGGCTGTGTAGATCGGCCGGATCGTGGCAGCCAGCGCACGGCGGTCTTTCCAGCTCGCATAGTCCAGGCTGTTGCGGATCAGGTGGACGATGCAGGTCTGCAGCGTGGTTGCCGGGAACACGGCTGCCAGTGCCTCGGGCATACCCTTGAGGCCGTCGGTCACGGCGATCAGGATGTCATTGACTCCGCGCGTCTTGAGATCGTTGAACACCTTCATCCAGAACTTGGCACCCTCGGTGTTTTCGATCCACAGACCCAGAATGTCACGCGTGCCGTCGGGCAGTACCCCCAGCGCCAGATAGACGGCCTTGTTGCGTACCACGGCATCCTCCCGGATCTTGACCCGCAGGGCGTCGAAGAACACGACCGGATACATGGGATCGAGTGGTCGGGCCTGCCATGCGGTGACTTCGGCCATCACCTCATCGGTGACCGAGCTGATGAACTCGGGCGAGACTTCCGTTGCATATTGCTCCAGCAGGAAGCCCTGAATCTCGCGCACAGTCATGCCCCGGGCATACACGGCGATGATCTTGTCGTCGAAGCCCTTGAAGCGTCGCTCGTGCTTGGGAATGAGCAGCGGCTCGAAGCTGCCGTCACGGTCGCGCGGCACCTCGATGCGGATCGGGCCGTCCTCGGTCAGCACCGTCTTGGCGCCTGAGCCGTTGCGCTGGTTGGTGACGGTGGCCGGTTTGGCAGCGCCTGACGGATAGCCTAGGTGGTGATTCATCTCGCCGCCCAGTGCTCGCTCGATCAACGCCTTCTTGAGGGCCAGTGTCGCGGCATTGATGGCTTCGGCCGTCATCGGGCCGCTGCCAAATTGCTCGAGCAGTTCAGTTGGGATCGCTGGCAGGTCCGCCGGCTTGGCTTTCGGTTTGCGGGGCATAACGTCTCCTTGAGAGCATGTTATGCCTCGAACACGAAATTACTGACAGGCCCAGGCGTCTGAATATAAATGTGTGTCTGGACGGTCTGCAGGATTTGTCCAGCGAATTTCTGCCCGAACTGCAAGGAACCAGCAGTACTACCACCGACGCAACACAGACTTCGTTTTGCGTTGCATCGGTGCACTCATTCGCGGAAAATTCACCCCAGTCCCGAAACGTCGCTCCAACGCTTGGCGACACATCACGCGAGCTGCATCGGCGATCTAATTGACGGCGTGCCGGGGCGATTAATTTGAGGCCTCACCCGCTGATCTGACTGCCACCTTGGCGTGTCTGCTCAAGGTTCGGCACAAGTAACGCTTCCACCCCCGATCGCCCGATGTGCTCCAGCGCCACAAGCGCGGGCGGCAGTCGAGCATTGACCTGTACGAGAACCCGAAACATGGAAAGATTCTGGCGATTTGAAACGTCTGCCGTGCATGCCGGCTACGATCCTGATCCGCACGTGCGGTCGGTGGCCATGCCGATTTACCAGACAGCAGCTTTTGCGTTTGATGATGCGCAGCACTCAGCCGACCTGTTTGACGGCAAGGTAGACGGCTTTATCTACAGCCGCTTGGGCAACCCGACTGTTCGCTCGCTTGAGCAGCGTGTGGCCACGCTGGAGCAGGGCGTGGGCGCGCTTGCAATGGCCTCCGGCCAGGCAGCAGTCGCCGCGACGTTCATGACCATCGCCGGCGTTGGCGACAACATCGTGGCAGCCAGTTCGCTATATGGCACGACGTACGGGCTGCTGGCCTATACGCTGCCGCAGTACGGGATCGAGGCAAAGTTTTTTGATTACCGCGATCACGACCGCTGCGAGCAGTTGATCGATGGCAATACGAAAGCCGTCTTCTGCGAATCGATCGCCAATCCGTCGGGGCATGTGGCCGACATTGCGGGCTTGGCTGAAATCGCGCATCGGCACGGGTTGCCGTTGATCGTCGACAACACGATTGCCACGCCGTACCTGTGTCGCCCCTTCGAGCACGGTGCGGATATTTCGGTGCACTCCATGACGAAGTACATGGGCGGCCATGGCGCCACGCTCGGCGGTGTGGTGGTGGATTCGGGGCAGTTTCCGTGGGCGAAGTCTGCTGACAAGTTTCCGAAGCTGACGCAGGCAGACGTGAGCGCCCACGGCAAGGTCTTTACTGAGGTCTATGGCGAGGCCGCCTTCATTGGGCGCTGCAGCGAAGTGCAGTTGCGCACCTTGGGCGCGATCCTGTCGCCCATGTCGGCCAACATGATCGCGCTGGGCATCGAAACCCTGGCCGTGCGCATGGATCGCATCTGCTTCAATGCCGAGATCATCGGCCGTTTCCTGCTAGAGCATCCTGCCGTGCAGTGGGTCAGTTATCCTGCGTTGGAAAACCATCCCGACCATGAACGCGCGCAGCGCTATATGGGTGGGCGGACGTCCGGCGTGCTGAGCTTTGGCGTGAAGGGCGGACGCGAGGCCGGAGCAAAGCTGCAGGACGCACTGACGCTCATCCGACGCTCGACCAACATCGGCGATTGCAAGACGCTGGTCTGCCATCCGGCATCGACCACGCATCGCAAGCTTTCGGCGGAAGACCTGAAGAAGAGCGGTGTGAGTGAAGAACTGGTGCGCCTGTCGGTGGGGATCGAGCATATCGAGGATCTGCTCACCGACCTTGATCAGGCACTCCACCAATGTGCTGTCTGAAGGAGTGCTGACGTGACACTCAAGCCAGAGACCGCGCTGCTGCATACCGCGCACGGCGACGTGCAGAACTTCGAAGCTGTACAGCCGGGTACTTTCCGGGCGTCCAGCGTGTTCTTTCCGAGCATGCAGGCGTGGCGTGAACGTGACTGGACAGCCAAGTCCGGCTACATCTACGGGCCCCACGGCACGCCCACTACCTTTGCCTTGGAGGCTAAGGTGGCACAGCTGGAGGGCGCCGATCACTGCCTGGTGTGTCCGAGTGGGCTCAACGCCATCGCGCTGGTCTACATCACGCTGCTCAGGCCGGGTGATGAGCTGCTGGTGCCGATCAATGTCTACACCGCCAATCGCACCTTCGTCACGCAGGAGCTGATGGGGTGGGGCATCAATGTCTCGATCTACGATCCGACCGATCTCAATTCACTCACGTTTACGGATCGGACCCGGCTGGTCTGGGTCGAGGCGCCGTGCTCAATGACGTTCGAGTATCCGGACCTGCCCGCGCTGGTGGAGCTGGCACATCGCCACGGCGCACTGGTGGCGCTGGACAATGCGTGGGGAGCGGGCATTGCGTTTTCGCCGTTCGATTTCGACGTCGACATCTCGGTGCATGCGCTCACCAAGTACGCTAGCGGCAGCGCCGACGTTGTCATGGGAGCGATCACCACGAAGGACAAGTCGCTCTACGATGCGCTGAAACTCTGTTATATGCGGCTTGGCCTCAATGTTTCGGGGCCCGATGCCGAGTCGGTGCTCAAAGGGCTGGCAACGCTCACGCTGCGCTATCACGCGCATGACCAGAGCGCGCGCACGTTGGCGGCGCACCTGCGCAACAGCGCCAAGGTGGCGCGCGTCATGCATCCGGCGCTGGAGGATTCTGTCGGGCACCAGTTCTGGTCGCGCGATTGCCGGGCGGCGGCCGGCATCTTCAGCGTGGTGTTCGACGGACGCTTTAGCGAGGCGGATATCGATCGCTTTGTCGATAGCCTGCGCCTGTTCCGGATCGGATTCAGCTGGGGCGGGCCTGTCAGCCTGGCCGTCTCTTATGGCAAGAGCGTCGCCACGTTGCAGGAGTTGGAGGGGGAGTTGGTCAGGTTCAGCGTTGGCCTGGAGGCCACCTCAGACCTGATTGCCGACATCGATCAGGCGCTGGCGCGGTTATAGGCCGGCTCAAACCTCGTAACGCGGCCCTGATACTGTAGTGGGTAACTTGGCGTGCGGGTCGGCATGACCTTGCCGCGTGATTCCGTTCGACTTCATCCACGCGGCCAGCGGTACGTCTGCTGGCTGAGGGCCGAATGTGTTCCAGAACCCATGGTTCGAGAATAGCTGCCGCTCAGCGTCGGTGGATGCTTCATTGAGTAGCACCGGTGTTTGCCGAGGACACGGTGCCAGCCAGCGAAGCGCGTACTCCAGGTACATGCCACGGCGGAGTTGCACGGACTCCGCGAACGCCACAGCGCGTGGCGATCTCCGGTCGATGAGTACAACGTCACCCGTCTCAAGGGCGATGTGCTCGCCTGTGTTGCTGCCGCGTGTGGCTTCCATGCAGAGGATCGCGCCAATGGAATACATCGGTGCTCCAGCACGCGGGACATATGGATCCAACGGCGTGGTACCGATGGCTTGCGACAGTGCGCTGTCGGGAAGCACCAGGGCACGCCGTACCGAGATGTTCGGCCCCAACAACTGACACACGATGCCTAGCATTTCCGGATGGCAGGCCACGGCTTGCAGGCTTGCGAGAGCGGCTACATCGACCAGCCAATCGGCGCGTTGTGTAATGGTGACAAGGCCGTCGGTTTCGAGTTGTTGGAATAGGGCTTTCATGGCGTGTGATAGGCCGACGCTGCTGCGGACGAGACGGTGTCGGTTCAACAAATCAGGCGGGCAATCGATAACTGGCAGCATTCGGGTGGTAGCTGCCAGTCTTGCTTGCGGCGAATCCATGGCACTGAAAACTCCACGAACATGACCAGCCGAGTTGCGGTACCCCGGTTCCAGGTGCGCGAATGCAGAAGCCTGCGGTCGAACAGGGTGACATCACCCGCGCGCGCCACGACGGCATGCTGTGGTGCCACCTCAAGGTCGAGGCGACGGATCGCCTGGGGGGACATCCGGTGTGTACCAGGGTAGAGCAGAAGGTTGCCTCCTTCGGCAGGTACGTCGTCCAGCCAGATCGCGGCCTTGAATGTCAGCATGGGCGGGTGCTCCACACAAAGATCTTCTTCGATCCATCCGCCATCGCGATGCGCGCCCATGTTGCCCAGGTAGAAGTATCCGAACGTATGGGGATCACCGGGGCCACGGCTATTCATGTCTTCCGGCGGTGTGACGCCGAACTCCACCATGCTGATGCTGCACGGCTCGCCCAGAATGGCATCTGCAAATGCCACCAGACCTGCGTGGGAGTAGAGCGGTGCGAGATCGAGGAAGTCGTTGCCTTTCGGGCGATGCATGTGATGCGTCGCACGATGGTTTGCTTCGAGTTTCGCGTCCATGCGTTCCTGTGCCAATCGCGCTTGTCCAATCAGGGCGGCGTCGATCAGGTTGGGAATGTGTACATAGCCGTCATTGGAGAAGGCCACGAGGCTTTGCGAAAGGATATCTGTGTGGTTATCCATGTCTGCGTTACAGCGGACGTGCCATGACGACACTGTAAAAATCGTCGCCTGGCCAGCGAATCCGGTCGACCTGGACAAAACCTTCCTTTGCCATGGACGCGAGCCGCTCGGCGTAGCCCTCGGCGGTGTCGGTGCCGACTTCTGTAAACCCGTACTCACGCGCCCACATATCTACCCGCTGCCTCAGCGCGCTTCCAATACCGTTTCCTTGAAGATGTTCTGCAACCGCAAACTGAAACCGATAAGCAAGCTCGGGGCGAGTCAGGTACGCGCACGTGTCGTTTGGGAAGCTGGGGCAGGCAGACATGGTGCCCGCCAATACGCCATCCAGAACCGCGACAAAACAGACACCGCGGGCGGCCCGGCGCCGCGTGTGTTCGATGTCCTGATACGTTCCGGCCAGGCGATAGCCCATTGCTGCGACGCGTGCATATGCGCGGTTGATCAGCGTGGTCAACGCCTCAAGCGAGTCCTCCGGATGCAACTCCCGGATCTGGATGGTTGTCGACGTCATGACGGCTTCGGAGCGATGTAGTGGCCTTTCAGGCAAACGGGTGGATAGCACCAGGCACTGCTTGTCGCCAGCAATCCATCCCGAGCGGCTCTCGGCGGTAGCCGAAGCTGATGGGGATGAGGCCCGGTGCCAGTGCGCGGACTGTATGAATTGCGCGATCGCCAATCACCGGGGTACCGCCGGGCGGCGCCAGTTCTGTCCAGCAGGGGCGGTGGCCGGCTGTGCCCAAACGATTGAAGAGTGTGGCGGCATCACCGCGGAAGGTTGCGGCCGCCTTTGCGTAGGGAGCGCTGTCACCAGAATCTGCCCAGAGCCGGTCCGCCTGTCGGAAGTACGCAGGCGTTGCGTAAAGCGTTCGATGGTCTGCCGGTGTCCGAACATTGGCAGGCTCGATGGCATGGTCGAGCGGGGCATCCATGTGAGCCAGTGCCAATGCTTCTGCCTCTGCAAACGCGTTACGCAGCGCCCCCTCGGCGTCGAAGCTGCAAGCCGAGCCTACGGTTGTGAAATGCGCGGCCTCGCGTTGTACCCAGACCATCCACGTCGGGTGATGGCCCAGGTGCAAACATTGCACGCCGGATGCGGCGCCCAGATGCTCCAGATGCTCGACGCGTTCGCGCAGGTCGTCTGGCAGTGTGTTGCGGTCGATCGAGCGGCCGGGCTGCTGTGCAAACCAGTGCCGCATGAAGGCGTCTCGTTCCACGAGCTCCAGAACCGCGCGCTCGATACACGTGTTCAGGTCCGGGCCGCTTGCGCATCCGGATGACGTGGCGTGCGTCACGAGCTGGCTTAGGTAAGTGGGAGTGAATGCTGCTGGGCTACATACGAAATCAGCCAACGCGTACGTGATGCTGTTATCCATCACATCCCGCATCGCGACCCAGTGGTAGGGCACATCCTCGCGGAACGCGGCGATACAGAAACTCGGATCGGCATACTGCTCTGGCAGATAGCGCACCAGCGCGTCCGGCTCGATGCGCGATGGCATCTGTGCTGCCGTCGCCCACTGCGTATCCGGTAGCGTGCGGAAGGCCAACCGTTCAATCGCCTCGCTGATCGCTTTGTCCTGGGCAATCTGCTGATCGGCGTCGCGCCCGAACCCGGTGTGCGTGCGTTCGTCGTCGAGCGTTACCTCCGCGCAGATGAGGTACTGCCCATGGGCACCCGTCGTGCTGCCTTCTTGGGATAGATGGATGGTAGGCATGCTGTGGATGCGCGGCCTAGCGGAACATATCCTCGAACATTGCCGCGTAGCCTTCCGGCGGCATCAGCGAGTTGGTGTTCATCTCAAGCCACCAGATCTTGCTCTGGGGGTCCACCATGCAATCCACCGTGATCAGTACCGGCGCCGCAATCGCCTGGCGCAGAAGGTCGGCCAGCGCATCACCCATCTGCTGAATCTGGGCGCCGGATCGCTCCATCAGCTGTGGCAGTGTCGAGTCCGTGTCGATGCCGTTGCCCGGCGGGTTGGCGTAACGCTGGGCAAAGCGATAGTCGATCCAGATCTCCTTGCCTTCCGGCACGATGGCAGAGAGATCCATCTCCTGAAAGTTGAAGCAGGAGAGCATGAGGTCGCGATCCGCAAAGGTGTCCCAGTTGCGGCGCGGCGCGAGCCTTTTGCGGATCAGCGCGTCGAGCGACAGCGCGCCATCGCCGCGCACGACAGGAAATGCATGCGACTGCGCAAAAATGGGGCGCTTGCCCCAGAACCAGATCTTCGCGGTCTCGCCGTTGATGAACTGCTCGATGAACGTCTCATTGCCGGCAGACCACTGGGCCCAGCTGTCCTTGGCGGGTTGCGTGTTGGCGCGGTACGGGCCGGAGATCTCCTTCCCAAACGATCCGCGAGTGCCCTTGATCACGTAATCGAACGTCGGCGGGCGATTGATGTCATGCAGCCCTGACTCCGGTGTGGCAATGCTTTGGCTGCGCAGGAAGTTCTTGAAGAGCTGCTTGTCGGTGGAGAGCGGATGCTGAATCGTGCGGTAGGGGCGCCAGCCGCCAAATCCGATCGTCTCGTTCGTCAGCACTTCCATGTGGAAAACGCGTTCCGGCCTGCCGTTTTCACCGCCCTGGAACATGGGGTACATCGTGAAATATCGCCCACGATGCTTGACTTCGAGCAAGAACGTCTTCACGTCCAAGTCAAGCGCCATGTCCTTGCCGGCAGCCCAGGTTTGTAGTGCACGAAGATGGTTGAGAATGTCGTTGATATAGGTGGCCATTTTCGATGCGAAGGATGTGCGGGCGATATGCTTGATGTGTGGCGCACACGGGTGATTGGCTACCGGCTTGCGAGAAAGTCTGGGGGGGGGCCGGCAGCGTAGGGTGTTCTGCAGTCGACGCTGTTGTGACGGCGCTGCAGCAACTCAGGCTGCATCCGCCGATCTTGAGGCGATCTTCCACCAGCGCGTGAGCGCCACACGGGTGCCGCTTCGTACGGGCAGTACCTCGTGCCGGTACCAGGGGTTGGCAGGAAACAGGACCATGGCGCCCGCTTGGGGGCAGATACTCAGCGGAGAGCCCGTGGCGACATCGACCAGAGAGTTGATCTGCAGTTCACCGCCTTCAAAGACGTGCGGGTCGTCGGTCAGCTCATCCGTCGTCTGGTCATGCTGGGACGTCAGCCACACAATGCCGACCAAGTGGCGGTCCGGCTTGATGGCGCGCCAGACTTGCTGCCCGTCCACGTCGTGCAGTGCGCTGTCGTCGGCGTGGTCGCGGATATAGTCGCCGGTCTCATAAATCAGGCACTGGTCGTTGACTGGCTGCAACCGATAGCTCTCGGCATCAATGCCGAACGTCGGCATCGATTGCTCTGCGTAACGCTGCATGGCAGCGAATCCTGTTGCCAGCCCATCCAGCGTGGAGGGAATGTTTTTGGAGCTGCGAAAGCTTTCGTTGACATCCCACTTGGTGTTGGCCGCGTAGCGTGTGCGCGACGCAAAGCTCTGGCCGGTACGGTGGGCGGACAGAATAATGTCGGCCAGTTCCCGCGCGGTGGCTGTATCCAGCAGTTTCGTTTGAAGAACCTCTGGTTGCTGGATCCAGCCGGGGACTGGTCGTGCATCGCCATGCTCCAAGGAGGGAGCCAGAAACCGATATTGCGTCATCAGATCACTTGAATGTCGGGCTGCGCGTAGTTGAACTCGGCGGGCAGCAGGGCTTCCTGCAGATAGGTGGTCACGAGCAGCACCGCGTGATCACTGCCCCGATTGAAATAGGCATGCGGGAGCACGTTGCTGAACTCGAACAGTTCGCCGCGCTGCAGTGGAGCCTTGTAGTCGCAGATCATGAAGCTGTCTTCCGCATTGAAGCGCAGCGGCATGATGGTCCGGTGCGAGGCGTGCAGTTCGACGATGCCCCGTTGGATGTCCGGGATTGACAGATCGGCCCGCTCGCCCTTCAGGAAAACCGGCCCGTCTACATGGAAACCCAGCGTTCCACCGGCGCGGATGACGTAGAGCCCCATCTTGGTCGTAATGCCGGGGCCATAGTTTTCAGCGTGCATGGTCGACCAGGCGTCGATCCAGCGGCAAAGCTCTGTGTCGTCAAATTCCGCAGCGGGAATCGCCACTGCGTCGAACTCCCGATCAGATTGCGCTTTCGCCGATTTCTCCCGTGCGATCTCGCCTTCTTCCAGAAGAACGTGAAACGCAATGTCGAGATGCTCTTCGTCGAGCGACACGCCGGCGTTCTGCCAGAACGTATGTCGCTCCAGTATTCGCTGCCAGTCCGAATCGTCCATCTGGGCGAGCGGCTGGTACAGGCGCGAAGGTGAGTACATGCAGGAGCGGATTGAAGAATTGGAATGCCCCACCAGAACGGCGGGGCTGGGAAATCAGTACGTCGCCGTGGTCAGTGCGGCGCGCACGGTTTCACCGCGTGCCTTCATGCGGTCCGTCGGCATGGCGGCGGGTTTGGCGCTTGCGAAAGTGACTTTCCAGGCGCTTTGAGCGGCCTTGGACATGGCCGGGGTGTTACCGACAGGCGCGGCGGTAACGGTGGTCGATTTTTGCATGCTTGCTCCTGCAAGGAATGAAGGGGCAACGGCGAGAGTGCTCGTTTTCGGGCGCCAGACGCAGTTAGCCCAAGGACATTGAGGTAGTTGGGTGTCCAACCGAACCGTATATCCATGGATTTGAAGATTTGTTTAGCGGTGACGGGGTAGACGGAGGTTTCGCAAGGCCAAGCCGGTGGATCCGCTGGTAACTCGACGCTGGCATTCAGGTTTCAATCGTTGTTCAGCCAAAGAACCGTGGGCAATGGGCAAACCGGAAGGCTGCGAACGTGCGCGCCGCCCGAATTGATCTTTCGAACTGGTCCGCTGTTGCTGCTCTTTCCATTCATCCGTCAGCAAACCAGAAAATCTCCAGTCTTCTTCCTTGATCTCGTGAATCAGAACGTGCGTGTGTTCGGGTTTCTTGCCAAGAACACGAACCATAGAGTCGGTCACGTCTTGAGGCAGTTGGGCGTTCTGCTCACGGATTGCACCCGCCGTGATCTGAATGTTGACGTACGGCATCGCGGTTGGATTCCTCCGGTCTATAGCAAAGACAGCGTTGCCATGTCGTTGGCAAAGCGAGAAGCATGGTGCTCTGGGAATGGGATGGCTCGCTTGCGGGAGGGCGTGCAGCAGCGGGAGCCGACTCTATCATCGGCGCCTTGCCAGTGCATTTACCAGTTCACCGGCAAATGCGCGTCATGCACTGACGACCTTGTTCTTACCGGCGCGCTTGGCTTGATACATGCCGCGGTCCGCACGCTGGATCGCCGCCATGGGGGCTTCATCCTTGCCGAGCTCGGCCACACCGGCAGAGAACGTGATGAAGAGCCGGGTATCACCGGCGGCAAAGAAGCGCTGGGTGAGGGTGCGTTGCAGCCGGGTGATGGCTTGCACGCCATCTTCCAGGCAGGTGTCGGGCATCAGGATCACGAACTCTTCGCCGCCAAAACGCGCGAGTGCGTCCTGGGGGCGTATGGATTCGCGTGCTACCTGGGCCAGATGTGACAGGGCATCGTCCCCGAAGCTGTGTCCGTGGGCATCGTTGATGGATTTGAAATCGTCGATGTCCAGGAAGGCGATGGAGAGCGTCGAGTTTTGATGGGCGGCGCGGGCGACCTCGCGCTCCAATGCTTCTTCCAGGCCCTTGCGGTTGAGTGCCCCCGTGAGCAGGTCGTGACGCGCCGAGGCCGACGCCATGTCGAGCGCCTTGCGAAGACTCGCGACTTCGGCTGCGGCATCTTCGGCCTTCTTCTTCATTGCCGAAAGCTCGTCGCGATTGTGGGCAGCCTGCTGCGACATCCAGCGCGTGGCGGCTAGTGCGTCCTGAATGGCGGGCGCAATCTCGGAGAGGGTCTCGGCCGACTCGATCTTCTTGGCGCACGCTTCCATCAGCTGGTGATGCTCGCCGGACGTTTCAGCGGCCGTTGACAGGCGCTCCATGAAAGAGGCCAGGAGCCGTTTCATGTCCTCCTGGGCTTCCACTGACTTTGCCTTCAACACGCCTTGCTTGTGGATCACCTCTTTGAGGCGCCGCCGCACGTCGTCAAGCCGTCGCAGGCTCACCGGCGCTTCGCTGGCTTTCAACAGGGCGTCAATCTGGCCGCGCAGCCAGCGGTCGTCCAATGACAACTGGCCGATGTTTTCAAAGACAAGCTGCAGCAGGCCCAGCAGCGATTTGCGAATCTCGTTCTGGTCCTCTGCCACCAGCGATAGCCGATGGTTGAACGCCGCCAGCTTGGCGTTCAGGTGCGTGAGGTTTTCTGTTTCTGAGCGGCAGGTCTTGATCAGTGCCCAGGCAACCGGGCCGATCGCGACGTCGTCTTCGCCCAGCGCAGGCAGGCAGTGCTCAACCGTGCGCGCAAGCTGCTCGCGCAACTCCCGCACCAGCGTCATCCGTTCTGCGTTCTGTGCGTCCCCATTTGGCTGGCTGCCGGCAATTTCGTAGTAAACCGCGGCAAAGTTGTCTGGCGTGGGGGCCAACCTGCGTGAGGCCAGCAGCCTGAGAGCGTGCCGCGCGGTCTCCGAGGGATTGTTGTCTGTCATGCCGAACCGCAGGGTGGAGAGGAGGAATCAGTGCGCGATTCTCCACGGTTCCGGGCACATCGGAAAGTCGTTCAAAAGTGTATGTGGGGGTTTTTGTTGTACGGGCTATCGCTGTTCTGTTTGCTGATCAGGCAAGCATTGAACGGCTTATCAGTCCCGCTAAGGTGGCGAGCACTGAGAGTTGCCGCGAGTTGCTTGGCGTAGACGGTGTGCAGTCAGTGGAAATCATTGACCTACAAATTTATCGCTCGGGCTCATTTTCCAAGGCAGCCCGAAGAATGCTCGACGCTACGGTGGAGTTGCTGGGTAAGGTTGGCGACCTGAGGCAGGCGTGCTGGTTTAACAGCGCAAAGAAGGGCATTGGGTGCGCTGCCTGGGGGGCGCATTATTAGAGCGCGAAGCGTTGAAATGCCGCGCTTTCCCGTATCAGGAAAAGCGCGGCATTGTCGAAGAGATGGTGGGACGTACAGGACTTGAACCTGCCTGCCTGCGTCGGTAAACCGTCGCTGCTCGACCCATGAGCTACCGTCCCGCCTTCACTATATCGACCCTTCCTGAGGAAACCCGAGTCGGGACATTTCCCTAGCCCGATCGGTCAGTCGGCCGGGCCGGTCGAGGCATCCGGACGCTCTAGCCCGGAATGATCTTGCGCCGCCGCAAGTCGTCGAAGATGCGCATGAACATCGCTTCCGTTTCCACGTATTCATGAAAGCCGAAACGGCGTGCCTTGGAGCCGTCGCCAAACATGTCGTAGTCCCACGAGAACACGAAGTCGGCAAAGCGCCACGAAGACACGTCGCAATACGGCGTGTCGGCCAGGCCGTGTCTGGTGATCATGCTTTGCCACAGCGGTTCCTTGTCGGCCATGACGGTGTCGAGCGATAGGTGCAGCGGTGGGGCGACTTCCAGATCAAAGTAGCGTGCGATCTTGGGCCACATTTCGCTCCAGCGGAACAGATCACCGTTGTTGATGTTGAAGGCCTGATTGGCGCAGCGCGCGTCGGTGGCGGCCCACACAGTGGCGCGGGCGAGCAAGCCGGCATCAGTCATCTCAAGCAGGTGGTCGTACGCGCCGGGTTTGCCGGGAAAGCGCAGGGGCAGGCCCAGCTCTTTCGATATCGACGCGTACATGGCAATGGCCACGGCCAGGTTCATCGGGTTGCCCAGCGCAAAGCCGCCGACCACCGCTGGGCGGATGGCCGACCATGTCCACACCTTGCCATGCTGGCGTGCTTCCAGAAAGGTCTGCTGGTCGAACATGAATTCGGGCGGCATGAAGTGCGCATCGGTTTCGCGTGCCGGGGTCTTGAAGGGCCCCAGGTGGCCGCCGTAGACCTTGTAGCCCTGCATCAGGCTGATGTGCGCGAGGTGTGGCGCCGTGGCTTCCATGGCGTCGACCACGTTGGTCAGCATGGTGAGGTTGGGCGGCACGAGTTCGGCCCAGGTCGGGCGGTCCTGGTAGGCGGCGTAGAAAATGTGTGTGACGTTGCTGAGCGCACCGAGCTTGGCGCGGGCGCCGGCCGCATCGAGCAGGTCGACGGCGATGTGGTGCACACGCTCGGTCGACTCACCGCCGCGTCGCGACAGGCCGACGATGTGCCAGTCGTTCAGCGTGGCAAGGTGGTCGATCAGGTTGCGGCCGATCACGCCTTGGGCGCCGACGACGAGCGCGACTTTGTGGTGTGCAGTCATGATGGTGTGCGGTGGTGCGATGTTTGATCAGACGGTTTGCGGGCGCTGCGTTGTGGCATCCTCAGCGCCGTGCAGGCGCAGGCCAACGGCGATGAGGCCCAGCGCGCCGACGGGGGCCAGGGCAGCGACCCAAGGCAGGGCAGTCAGACCTGGGCCATGTGCGATGACCACGCCGCCCACCCACGCACCGAGCGCGTTCCCCAGGTTGAACGCCGCGATGTTGAAGCTCGACGCAATGCTCTGGCCAGCACCCTGCGCCTTCTCCAGCACCCACATCTGCAGCGGCGGTACGGTGGAGAAGGCCACGGCGCCCAGTAGCGCCACGAACACCACGGCCCACACCTTGTCGTGCACGGCAAACGTCATCAGCGCGAGCGTCACGGCCAGGGCAACGAGGGTGCCGATGAGCGTGCCGCGCAGGTGGCGGTCTGCCAGCCGACCGCCCACCAGGTTGCCGGCGATGAGCCCGCCGCCAAACACGAGCATCACCGGTGAGACGGCAGCGCTGGTGTAACCCGTCACCTCGATGATGAGCGGCGCAATGTAGGTGAACACCGCAAACACACCGGCATAGCCGAGCACCGTAGTCAGCAGGCCGAGCAGCACGGGGCCGCGCATCAGTACGCGCATGTCCTGGCGCCAGTCGCCGGCATCCTGCGGGGCGGGTTCGTTCGGTACAAAGCGGGCGATGACGGCCAGCGCCACCACACCAACGGCCACGATGGCCCAGAACGCGGCGCGCCAGCCATACGCCTGGCCGAGCCACGTGCCCAGCGGCACGCCAAGGATGGACGCCACCGTCAGCCCCGTGAACATGATGGCGATGGCAGAGGCGCGGCGGTTGGGCGGCACCAGACCGGTGGCGACCACCGAGCCGACACCGAAGAACGTACCGTGTGCAAATGCGGTCAGCACGCGGGCGGTCATCAGCAGGGCGTAGTTGGGCGCCAGCGCACAAGCCGCGTTGCCCACCGTAAAGATGACCATCAGCCCTAACAGCACGGCCTTGCGTGGCCGGCGCGCCGTGAGCGCTGTCAGTACCGGAGCACCCAGTACGACACCGAACGCGTAACCGGAAATCAGCAAGCCGGCCTGTGCGACGCTGACGTGCAGGTCTGCGCTGGCCTCCAGCAGCAACCCCATCAAAACGAATTCAGTCACGCCGATGCCGAATGCACCGGCGGTCAGGGCGAGTAAAGCGACAGGCATGGTCCTATGTCCTCAAAGCTGGCTTCAGTGGCGGAATTCGGACAAGTATGTCGATGCTGTGTCTTGTGCGATAGACTGCCTGGAAGCACAACATCTATGAATTGAAATCACAATGTCGCGGCTTGATGTCAATCGCTTTGGCGAGATGGAAGTCTTCGTGCGGGTGGTGGAACAGGGCGGGTTTTCGGCGGCGGCGCGGGCGTGTCGGATGACGCCGTCGGCGGTGAGCAAGCTGGTGGCGCGGTTGGAGGCACGGCTTGGTGCACGACTGGTGAATCGCTCAACGCGGCGCTTCCAGCTCACGCCGGAAGGCGCGGCATTCTATGAACGCAGCGTGGCGGTGCTGGCGGATCTGGACGAGGCAGAGCGCGAGGCTTCATCCGGTGCGCAGCCGTCGGGGCGGTTGCGCGTCAACTCCAATGTGCCGGTGGGCACGCATCTGCTGCTGCCGATCGTGCCGGCGTTTCTGGCGTGCCATCCGCAGGTGTCGCTCGACATTGCGCTGACGGATCGGGTGGTCGATCTGCTGGAAGACCGCACCGATGTTGCACTGCGCAGCGGGCCGCTGAAGAGCTCCCGCCTGGTCGCGCGCAAGCTGGGGCAGACGCGGCTGATGGTTGTGGCCTCTCCTGACTACCTGGCGCGCATGGGTACGCCGCGCACGCCGGCCGACCTGGCCAATCACAACTGCCTGGCGTTCAGCTACGTGCGCGCGGTCAACGGCTGGCCTTTCACGAAACGGGGGCGCCGCACCGAGGTCATGCCGCAGGGCAACACGCAGATCAGCGACGGCGAGGCCCTGCGCGCTGTGGCCGTGGCCGGTCTTGGTTTGGCGCGACTGGCCGAGTTTCAGGTGCGGGCGGATCTTGATGCCGGGCGCCTCGTGCCGGTACTAGAGGAGTACAACCCTGGCGAAACCGAAGATATTCACGCGGTTTATGTCGGTCAGGGCGCGCATTTGCCGGCGCGTGTGCGGGCGTTTCTGGACTTTCTGGTCGCGCATGTGAAGGTTGCCTAGGCGGCAGTGCCCCCACGCTGGAAGGGCGTGGCGTTCACATTCGTAAATCCCTTCAAGTTGGTCAGCGGCGTGCCGTTTACCGCCACATAACGTGTGCTTGAACGGGGGAAGACGATGTCTCAACTGGAAGTCGATGAACGGACCAATCTGACGAACAACAACCGCTTTGAACTGTTGCTGTTCCGCCTGGGCGAATCCGCGCGCTCCAACCAGCGCGAGATGTTCGGCATCAACGTGTTCAAGGTGCGCGAGATCATGGTCATGCCGCCTGTCACGCACGTGGCGGATGCCGGTGCCCACATCCTGGGTGCGGTGAACGTGCGCGGCCAGATCATCCCGGTGATCGACCTGGCCAGCGTGATCGGCACCAAGAACGGCAATGCCAACATCCTGCTGATTACGGAATACGCGCGTTCCACGCAGGGCTTTGCGGTGGAAGAGGTGGACGAGATCGTCCGCCTTGAGTGGAGCCAGATCTTCCCGGCCGAGGCCAGCGTGGGCAGCAGCAACATCACCAGCCTTGCGCGCCTGGACGGCAATGCCGACAACTCGCGCTTGGCGCAAGTGATCGACGTCGAGCAGATCCTGGTCGACGTGTTCCCGACCCGCCGTGCCGATCTGGCACCGGACAACGATGAGCGTCCGATCAAGCTGCCGCCGGGTGCCAAGCTGCTGGTGGCGGACGATTCCGGCCTGGCGCGCTCGCTGATCGCCAACGGGCTGGAAGCGATGGGCGCACCGTACGTGATGACCAAGAGCGGCCAGGAAGCGTGGGATACGCTGCAGAACATCGCACGTGACGCGGCCCGTGAAGGCAAGACCGTGCGCGACAAGATCGCACTCGTGCTGACCGATCTGGAAATGCCCGAGATGGATGGCTTCACGCTTACGCGCAAGATCAAGACCGAGCCGGCATTCCAGTCGATTCCGGTGGTGATCCATTCGTCGCTGTCCGGCTCAGCCAATGAGGACCACGTGCGCCGCGTCGGTGCCAATGGCTACGTGGCCAAGTTCGAAGCCAACGAACTGGCGCAGGCGATTGCTTCGGCGCTGGGCTGATCGTTAGCCGCTCGCCAACTCCGGCGGCGTGCAATGCGCCGCCGGAAGTATCGTGTGCACTACTTGCGGCTCTGGTGGTCGCCGCCAAGCGGGTCGACGACAATCATCGTGCGGTCCAGCACACCGTTGTCGTCAAAGAGTGCGTTGAAGTGTGCCTGCTGATACCCGGCAACGTACATCCGGTATGACCACGCCTCGCGCTTCATGAGCGGGTAGTATTGCGTCGGCTCGCGCGGCATGCCGAAGCGCTCGGCCACATCGTGCTTGGTCCACACACCCGGGCGCGCTTCATAGATTTCCTTTTCGGTCAGCATCTGGCGAAAGCCGGTGAGTTTGCCGCCGCTGTCGAAATCCGCTGCATAGACCTCGTGCCCCATGGGCTGCTTCGAATAGATCCAGCGTTGCGTGCCACCCGCGAGCTGATAGGTTTCGGTGGGTGTGCCGAAGGCCGTGCGCACGGCGCTTTCCGGTTGGCCGATCATCTTCTGCGCGGTCTGCACCGGCTCCAGCGACGCACAGGCGCAAAGCGCAACTGCGGTCACGCCAATTCCGATCCATTTGGTGAGTTGAGTCTGCATGGCCATCCTCCGGTGTCTACGCGGGCCGTATCCGAATAGTAAACACCTTAGGCATGGCGGTTATTCCATGGGTTCCGGCGTGCCTTTCCAAGGCGGCGGCAGGATCACTCAAGGGTTGTGGTGGCAAAGGGATACTGCGATGCACTATGCATCGTTCACCAAAGGCTCCGTGGTTGCAGCGGCCGGCCGCCATCGCCGCTTGGCGCCCGGGTGGGCTGGCGGGAGGCGGTCATGGCCGAACAGCTTGCCGCGCAGTGTGCCCGGCGCGTAGGCGGTCTTGTAGACGCCTCGATTCTGCAGCTCCGGTACCACCAGATCAATGAAGTCGGCATAACTTTCCGGCGTGACGGTGCGCGCCAGGTTGAAGCCATCGATGTCGGTCTCATCCATCCAGCGCTGCAGGGCGTCGGCTACCTGCTGCGGGTCTCCGACAATGGTTGTGTAGCGGCCGCCCAGGGCCAGTTGATCAAGCAGACGGCGCACGGTGAATTGTGTGTCGCCGCCGGTTGCGCGACGGATGGAAGATTCGATTGCGTTTGTTTGCACCGCGCGCAGCGGGTCGTCCAGCGCATAGGTCGAGTAGTCGACCCCGGACCCTGCGGAGAAATGCGCAAGGCCGGCTTCCGCGCTGGCGTAGCGCTGGTATTCGGCCAGCTTTTCACGCGCGAGCGCTTCAGTCTTGTCGACCACCACGGTGATGCCCATGAAGACCTTGACGTCGTCGGCACGGCGCCCGGCCTGCACGGCAGCCTGGCGCAACTGCGCCACTTGGTCACGCGTGGCCGAGAGGCTCTGTCCAGACAGGAACACGCACTCTGCATGCTGCCCCGCGAAGATCTGCCCACGTGCGGAAGACCCCGCCTGAAACAGCACCGGCGTGCGTTGTGGAGAGGGCTCGCTCAGGTGATAGCCCTCCACGTTGTAATAGCGGCCGTGGTGGTGGATGCGATGCACCTTGTCGGGTTGTGCAAACACACGCGCTGCACGGTCGCGCAGTACCGCGTCGTCTTCCCAACTGCCTTCCCAGAGCTGGTAGACCACGTCGAGAAATTCATCGGCGCGGTCGTAGCGCGCGTCGTGAGCGATCTGCTCGCGCAGGCCCATGGCGCGGGCAGCGCTGTCCAGATAGCCGGTGACGATGTTCCAGCCGACACGCCCTTCGGTCAGGTGGTCGAGCGTGGAGAGGCGCCGCGCAAACAGGTATGGCGCTTCATACGTCAGGTTGACGGTCAGGCCGAAACCGAGATGCTCCGTCACGCCCGCCATGGCCGAGACGAGCATCAACGGATCGTTCACAGGCAACTGGATCGACTCGCGCAGCGTGAGGTCGGCCGATTGTTGGTAGACGTCGTACACGCCCACGATGTCGGCAATGAACAAGCCGTCGAACAGGCCACGCTCCAGCAGCTTGGCAAGATTGGTCCAGTAACTGAGCTTGCGGTAGTCGGCAGAGTTGTCGCGCGGGTGCGTCCACAAGCCGTGGTTGATGTGGCCTACGCAGTTCATGTTGAACGCGTTGAGCAGGATCGATTTCTTGGCCATCGTGCTTAGGCGCCCAGGCTGGTGAGGGTGGGCAGCGCATCAGCGGGACGCTGCAGCAGCACGCCAAGGATCTCGCGCCGCCACGCGTCGTAGAGCGAAACGTAGTTGCGCGTGTCGATGCCGGCCGCGCGTTCGTTCAGCGCCCACGATTCGCGCAGGTAATCGCCCAGCAGCACTTGCAGCTTGTCATCGGCTTCCAGCACTTCACCGACGAGCTGTTCGCGTTGCCCATCCGATGCGGCATTGAGCTTGTTATGCCACCACTCTGTGATGAGGATGCGGTGCACCTCTTCGTCCGGCATGATGCGGTTCTCGGCAAAGTCACGGTTGGCGAGATCGAGCACGCGCGAGGTGCGCCGGTTGACTTGCAAGCGCGCAAGGATGTGATGTTCATAGTGGAATTCCCACGCCAGGAAGGCGGCCTGGCTGGTCAGTGGGTAGTCGCCGAGGATGTCCCAGTGGTGTCGCACGTCTTGCGCAATGCGCTCGATCTGGTCGTGCCCTGACAGCACGCGGATGCGCTCGCGCGAGGCCACGGCGTGAAAGCCGTCGTCGCCGATCTGTCGTGAGAGCGCGAGCTGGAAGTCGGGCTCATCCCGAAACAACCGGTCCAGCCCGGCGCTTGCCAGTTGCACGATGAATAGATCATGCGCGGCGTTCCACACCGCGTAGTCGATGACGCCTGCCCATTCTTCCGGGGTTTGCGCATCGCGCGGTGGTTCTGTGCGCGAGGGCGGCAGGTGCGGCGCGTGGTTGGCGGCGACACGGTCAAAGAGGTCTTTTTCCAGGGCCGCGCCATAGCGCGCGGGGGCCGTTTCGAGGTTGGCTTGGGTCACGTTGACATCCTGCTCGCGGAGGTTGGCTCCGGTTGATCGGTGTGCGCAATCGCCGGGTGGGCGCGCGCGGCAAGGCTGTCATCGTTGCATTGAAGGTGGCGCAGACGAACGAAGCGTTGCGCATGTCGTCAGAACCTGCGCGCAGATCGCGCGGCTTTGTTCAACTGAGGCGGCTACAGGCCATGCTCCACCATCTCGACCACGCGTAGCGCGATGGCGCCTGTCTGTTCGGGCGGGCGGCCGCGTAGCGGACCATCGATGATGAGTAGCGCAAGCCCATGCACCGCAGACCATGCGAGGTATTCGGCGCCCGGG
Organism: Ralstonia flaminis; assembly: GCF_958415495.1. Taxonomy (NCBI): domain Bacteria; kingdom Pseudomonadati; phylum Pseudomonadota; class Betaproteobacteria; order Burkholderiales; family Burkholderiaceae; genus Ralstonia; species Ralstonia flaminis. The sequence continues at coordinate 25,296 of NZ_CATZLL010000011.1, forward strand.
CGGCGCTCAGCCGGGAGCACGCCAGCGGCGGTCATGCGATCGAGTGCCAGGCCCAGCAACTGGAACGGGTTCAGCCCGCTATTGCCGGCCTTGTCCGGATCGGCGTCGTTCTCCACTGCATCGGGCACCGCAAATGCGGTGCGGAACAGGCCGGTCTCCATTTGCGCAAAGCGCAGGTAGCCCACGCCGATGGCGCGCAAGGAGGCGCTGGCCCGCGCATCTTCCGGCCAGGTTGGGTCGATTGCGTCCAACTCTGCCTCCATTGCGCGCGCCAGTGCCGCCAGCGCGGCCGCGCGCACGCCCTGCAGCAAGTCTTGCCGCCCTGCAAAGTGCCGATACGCCGCGTTTGGCGCCACACCGGCGCGCCGCGTTGCCTCGCGCAGCACGATGGCATCCGGGCCGCCGGCACGCGCCAATTCAATGCCGGCGTCGAGCAGTGCGCGCCGCAAATCGCCGTGGCGATAAGTCGATCGCGCAGGCGGGCGGGGTGGTTCCTGGGTCATGCAATCTCCGCAAGCTTTATGTGGACACTGTTCATTATGTCTGCTATCGTTTGTGGACAGTGTTCACAAATCAACACTAGACGCTGTTGCTGTAGATTCCAAGGCGCTTTTTTCTTCATTGGAGGCCGACATGACAACTGCAACAGACACCGCGAATGATGAAGCGCAGGTGCGCGCGCTGATCGAGGCGTGGGCCGCCGCCGTGCGCGCCAAGGACGTGGACGCTGTGATGCGTTACTACGCGCCCGACGTGGTGGTGTTTGATGTCATGCCGCCGCTGTTTGTAAAAGGTGCCGATGCCTACCGTCGCAACTGGCAGGGCTGGTTCGATGCGCTGGAAGGGCAGGCCGATTTCCAGTTTGTCGAGCAGCACCTTGAGGTGAGTGGCGACTTGGCCTATTGCTTCAGCGTGAACCGCTTGCGCGCGCGCTATCGCGACGGTGCGAAGCACGATGCGCAAACGCGCGCCACGGTGTGTTTCCGCAAGATCGATGGTCGCTGGCAAGTCGTGCACGAGCACGCCTCGGTACCAATGCCAGTGCCCGAGCCGGCGTGCAATTGATTGAGCGTGTTCCCCAGGCTGCGCGATGCGATGCGCGGCCGGATCGTCCCACCCCAGAGTCCCTACCCAAGGAGTTGTGATGCAAATTCAACCGTATCTGTTCTTCGAAGGTCGTTGTGAGGAAGCGCTCGAGTTCTACAAGAAGACGCTCGGCGCCAAGGTTGACGTGGTGATGCACTACAAGGATGCGCCTAAGGATGCGCAACCCACTGCCGAGCAATGCGGCGGCATGGCACCTCCGCTCGACAAGGTGATGCACGCAGCCTTCCGCGTAGGTGAAACGCAGGTGCTGGCGTCTGACGGCATGGCTTCGGGCAAGACCGATTTCAAGGGCTTCGGGCTGTCGGTAAGCGTGGTAGACAAGGCCGAGGCAGAGCGTACGTTCAAGGCGCTGGGCGAGGGCGGCCAGGTATCGATGCCGATGTCGGAAACCTTCTTTGCCAACGCGTTCGGCATGGTGGTCGATCGTTTTGGCATCACGTGGATGGTGATTGCACCCAAGCCGATGTAAACGGAACCGCGTGCAGCGCAGCGGCTACCCAGCGGTGGCCGCTCCAAAAAAGCCGCAGGAAGACTGCCTTGGCATCGGGCGAATGTCCGGTGCTAGACTGCGCTTTCACCGGGGCCTTACCAATATCAACGAAACCACCCCTGGGTGACCGGCTGTTCTGGCCGCGGCCCTTCGCATGATCTGCGCGAAGGCGTCCATTCACCTGCTGCCCTCATCTCTGGAGACCGTCTTCATGCTGAAGATCATTGCGATCGTCATCGTCGTTGCCATTGTTGCCGTGCTTGGCTTTGCCGCCACGCGCCCGGACAGTTTTCGCGTGCAGCGCGAAGTCGACATCAAGGCGCCGCCCGAAAAGGTGTTTGCCCTGATCGACGATTTTCACCACTGGACTGCCTGGTCGCCGTGGGAGAAGCTCGACCCGGCGATGAAGCGCACGTATGGCGGCCCGAACAATGGCAAGGGCGCGAATTATGCGTGGGAAGGCTCCAGCAAGGTGGGCGCCGGGCGGATGGAGATTGTCGATGCAGCGTCGCCTGCGCGCATCCAGATTCAGCTGGATTTTCTGAAGCCCTTCGAAGCCCACAACACGGCGGAATTCACGCTGAAGCCTGCGGGCGATCTCACCCATGTGACCTGGGCCATGTACGGTCCGAGCCCATTCATCTCTAAGGTGATGGGCCTGTTCTTCAGTATGGACAAGGTGATCGGTAAGGATTTCGAAACAGGTCTCGCCAATCTCAAATCGGCAGCGGAGTCCTGATAGGAGCCGCGGCGCATTCAAGGAGTGGTTCCATGACGCATGGCATTGACGAACGCAAGCGCTGGCTTGCCCTCATCGTGCTCTGCCTGGGCGTGCTGATGATCGTGCTGGACACGACCATCGTGAACGTCGCACTGCCGTCCATCCGGGCGGATCTGGGCTTTACCGAAACTTCGCTGGTGTGGGTGGTCAACGCCTACATGCTGACCTTTGGCGGTTTCCTGCTGCTGGGCGGGCGATTGGGCGATCTGTTCGGGCATCGCAAGCTGTTCCTGCTGGGCCTCACGCTGTTTACGCTGGCTTCGGCGGCGTGCGGGCTGGCGAATTCGCAGGGGCTGCTGATCACCGCGCGCGCGGTGCAGGGACTGGGCGGTGCCGTGGTGTCGGCGGTGTCGCTGTCGCTCATCATGAACCTGTTCACCTCGCCGGCGGATCGCGCCCGCGCGATGGGTATCTACGGCTTCGTGTGCGCGGGCGGCGGCAGCATCGGCGTGCTGATGGGCGGTCTGCTGACCAGCGCGCTGAGCTGGCACTGGATCTTCCTGGTCAATCTGCCGATTGGTGTGGCGGTGTATGCCGCATGCGTGGCGCTGCTGCCCGTTGGCAAGCCGCTGGCAGATCGCGCCAAGCTGGACGTGGCAGGTGCCATTTCGGTGACGGCATCACTCATGCTGGCGGTGTACGCCATCGTGCACGGGAATGAAGCCGGTTGGACTTCCACGCAAACGCTTGCCCAGTTAGGCATTGCTGTTGCATTGATGGTTGCGTTCCTCGTTATCGAATCGCGTGTGTCGCATCCGCTCATGCCGCTGCACATGTTCGCGCTGCGCAATGTGGCCACGGCCAACGTGGTGGGCGTGCTGTGGGCGGCGGCGATGTTCGCGTGGTTCTTCATTTCGGCGTTGTACATGCAACGCGTGCTCGACTACAGCGCCATGCAGGTGGGGCTGGCCTTCCTGCCGGCCAACATCATCATGGCGGTGTTCTCGCTGGGGTTGTCGGCCAAGCTGGTGATGCGCTTTGGCATTCGCGCGCCGCTGTCGCTGGGCTTGCTGGTGGCGGCCATTGGGCTGGTGCTGTTTGCGCGTGCGCCGGCAGGCGGCAGCTTCCTGCTGGACGTCCTGCCGGGCATGGTGCTGTTGGGCCTGGGAGCAGGCGTGGCCTTCAACCCGGTACTGCTGGCGGCGATGAGCGATGTCGCGCCGGATGAATCGGGCCTGGCCTCGGGTGTGGTCAACACGTCGTTCATGATGGGCGGCGCATTGGGGCTGGCGATTCTCGCAAGCCTGGCGGCCGCGCGTACCAACAGCCTGGCGGCTGCCGGTGCCGATACGGCCACTGCACTCAACGGTGGCTATCACCTGGCTTTCCTGCTGGGGGCCATTGCAGCTGTGCTGGCCTCGGCGCTGGCCGGCGCCTTTGTGCGGACGCGTGCGCACGCGCAGACGCAGGATCAGGCGTCTTCCGCAGCGCCCATCTAATCTGAATCACACCGCATGTCTCAATCGAGGCATGCGGCGTCGCTCTCTATTGACCGACCGGCCGGACGGTTTATAATCGATCCAGCCCCAGCGTGGTGCAGATGGCGCGCTGTGCACATCTCGCGAAAGCGGCCGGAGGATCGCATGTACACCCAAAGCCTGGACCAGCCCGGAGGCTTGCCCACCGAACAGGAGCTGGCAGCTGTGCCGCAAGGCGAGGCCGAACTGCAGGCGCGTTTTGACGCGCGCATCGGTGCTGACCACAAGATCGAACCGCAGGACTGGATGCCCGCGCCCTATCGCAAGACGCTATTGCGGCAGATATCGCAGCATGCGCATTCAGAGGTGGTTGGCATGTTGCCCGAGGGCAACTGGATCAGCCGTGCGCCGTCGCTCAAGCGCAAGGCGATCCTCCTGGCCAAGGTGCAGGACGAGGCGGGCCACGGCCTCTATCTCTACTCTGCCGCAGAAACGCTCGGCAGCACGCGCGACGAGATGATCGATGCGCTGCACGAAGGGCGTGCCAAGTACTCCTCCATCTTCAATTACCCGACGCTGTCGTGGGCAGACGTGGGCGTGATCGGCTGGCTGGTGGACGGCGCCGCCATCATGAACCAGGTGCCGCTGTGCCGTTGCTCGTACGGCCCGTATGCGCGCGCCATGATCCGCATCTGCAAGGAAGAGTCGTTCCACCAGCGCCAGGGCTACGAATCGCTGCTGACCATGATGGGCGGCACGCAGCCGCAACGCGACATGGTGCAGGACGCCGTCAACCGTTGGTGGTTTCCGGTACTGATGATGTTCGGGCCGCCGGATACCGCGTCGCCCAACAGCGCGCAGACCATGGCCTGGGGCATCAAGCGCATCTCCAATGATGATCTGCGTCAGCGCTTCGTTGATGCGACGGTCGAGCAGGCGCGTGTGTTGGGCGTGACGCTGCCCGACCCTGGGCTCACGTGGAATGAGGCGCGTGGTCACTACGATTTCTCGCCGCTGGATTGGTCCGAGTTCAAGCGTGTGCTCGACGGCCACGGCCCGTGCAACCGCGAGCGCCTCGCCACCCGCAAGCGTGCACATGAAGAAGGTGAATGGGTGCGTGAAGCCGCGCTCGCCTATGCGCAAAAGCAGGCGTGCAAGCAGGCCGAGCGTACCGCCGCCAACGAACAAGCTGCCTGAGGAGTTGCACTATGAGTCCAACCACGCATCAACACGAATGGCCGCTGTGGGAAGTGTTCATCCGCAGCAAGCAGGGGCTGGAGCACAAGCATTGCGGCAGCCTGCACGCGGTGGATGCCAAGCAGGCGTTGCAGATGGCACGCGATGTCTACACGCGCCGGCAGGAAGGCATCTCAATCTGGGTCGTGCCCTCGGCCGCCATCACCGCCAGCGAGCCTGACGACAAGCCCATGCTGTTCGACCCGATGGCTGACAAGATCTACCGGCACCCGACGTTCTATCGGCTGCCCGATGAAGTCAATCACATGTGAGCCGTGGCGATGACTTCCAACGCGCATCTGCAGTACATCCTGCGTCTGGCCGACAACGCACTCATTCTTGGCCAGCGCAACGCTGAATGGACGGGGCACGGCCCGGTGCTCGAAGAGGACATTGCGCTGTCCAACCTGAGCCTTGATCTGATCGGCCAGGCGCGACTGCTCTATACGCATGCGGGCCAGCTCGAAGGCGAGCTGACCGGTACGCCGCGCAGCGAAGACGACTATGCCTACTGGCGCAGTGAGCAGGCGTTCCGCAACTACACGCTGCTCGAACTGCCACATGCGGGGCCGCTGGTTGCCACATCTGCTGCGGCGCGTGACTACGCGGTCACCATCGTTCGCCACTTCCTGTACGCAGCGTTGATGGTGCCGTTGTGGGAGGCGCTGGCGGTATCCAAGGATGCAGAACTGGCTGCCATTGCCGCCAAGTCGGTCAAGGAGATGCGCTATCACCTCGCACACACGCGTGATTGGCTGGTGCGCTTTGGCGATGGCACCGAGGTATCGCATGCACGTGCTCAGGCTGCGCTCAACTGGTTGATGCCCTACACCAACGAGTTCTTCGCCGCAGACGCCGTGGAGGATGCCGTGGCCGATGCCGGCATTGGCGTGCGCGTTGCCGATCTGCGTGATGCATGGCAGGCAACAGTGAACGACGCGCTGGCTGAAGCCACGCTCACTTTGCCCGAGTCCGGTCCCTACGTGAGCACCGGCAAGCAGGGCGAGCATTCCGAGCACATGGGCTATCTGCTGGCAGAAATGCAGGGGCTGGCGCGTCAGTTTCCGGGGGCATCGTGGTAACCGAGCCCGTTGCCGGCACCGATGCGGCCACGCGACTTGTGCGCGCTCGGGCTGCGCTGGACGCCGTGAACGATCCGGAGATCCCCGTCGTCACGATTGCCGAACTGGGCATCCTGCGCGACGTGCAGATCGATGGCGACGGGACCTTGGTGGCAACGATCACGCCCACCTATTCGGGTTGCCCGGCGATGGACCAGATTGCTGACGATGCAAGCCGTGCTCTGCAGGCAGCAGATGTGGGTGCGTATCGCGTGCGCTCCGTGCTCTCACCAGCATGGACGACGGACTGGATCACGCCAGAAGGGCATCGCAAGCTGCGCGAATTTGGTGTTGCGCCGCCAGCCCACGTGGTGACGGTGGATGGTGAACGGCCGATCCGCCTTGTGCGCCAGGGGGAGGGCGAGCACATTGCTTGCCCGCAGTGCGGCTCGCAAGACACGGTGCTCATCTCCGCCTTCGGTTCGACCGCGTGCAAGGCGCTGTACCGTTGCCGCGCGTGCCGCGAGCCGTTTGACTATTTCAAGCCCTACTAGACGAAACGATCGCCATGACCCCGCAATTTCACCCGCTGCGTGTTGCCGAAGTGCGCGGCGAGACGGCCGATACGATTTCCGTGCGCTTTGATGTGCCGGACGACTTGCGCGACGCGTATCGCTTCAAGCAGGGCCAGTTTCTGACGCTGCGCATGCCGGTGCCCGAGCAAGGGCAGGATGACGTACGGCGCTCGTACTCCATCTGCTGCTCTGTGCAGGACTACGACGCGCATGGCGAGCTACGCGTGGCCGTTAAGCGTGTGGACGCGGGTGTGTTCTCCAACCATCTGCACGACCGCATTCGCGTGGGGCAGGCGCTCGACGTGCTGCCACCCGACGGCCGCTTCTACGTTCCACTCGCTGCGGAAAGCGCGCGCCACTATGTTGCCTTTGCCGCCGGCAGCGGCATCACGCCCATCCTCTCGCTCATCAAGACCACGCTGGCGGCCGAGCCGCACAGCCGCTTCACGCTGGTCTATGGCAATCGCAGCATCGACAGCATCATCTTTGGCGAGGCGCTGGAAGACCTGAAAGACCGCTATCTCGATCGGTTTGCGCTGTATCACGTGCTGTCGCGCCAGGCGCAGGAGATTGCGCTGTTCAACGGGCGGCTGGATGGTGCGAAGACGCATGCCTTTCTGGATGCACTGATTCCACCCGGCGATATCGACGCCGCTTTCATCTGTGGGCCATCCACAATGATCGATGCGGTAGAGGCTGCGCTACTGGAGTGCGGCGTACCGCGCGAGCGCGTGCATGCGGAGCGCTTTGGCGTGCCGGTGGGCGACGCGTCGACTGAATCGGCCAAAGCACGCCAGCGCGCGGCTGTGGCTGGCGATGTGGCGTTGACGGTGGTGCTCGATGGTAAGTCGCACGAGGTGCCGATGGCGGGGGATGCCAAGGTGCTCGACAGCGCGCTGAATGCTGGGTTGGACTTGCCCTATGCGTGCAAGGGCGGCGTGTGCTGCACGTGTCGTGCCAAGGTGCTGGAGGGGCGCGTGGAGATGGAGAAGAACTTCACGCTGGAAGACTGGGAGATCCAGCAAGGCTTTGTGCTGACGTGCCAGGCGCGGCCGCTCACGCAGCGTGTTGTCGTCAGCTATGACGAACGTTGATCTTCAGCCCTTCTTGCCGTCCGGGCCGCCAAGTCCGTTCTCCAGCATCTCGATCACCATCTCGGCATAGCCTTCATACGATAGTGGGCCATCGGGTTTGAGCCAGGTGAACGTCCAGTTCATCATGCCGAACAGCATCATCGTGATGGGCGTGCGGTTGGCCTCGTCCACCTTGTCCGGGTAGGCTGCGCCGAGCTGCCGGCCCACGGCCGCCACCACATTCCGCTCACGCGCGAGCACGATGTCGCGCTGTTCGGGCGACAGGTACTTCACGTCGTTGAGCAGTGCCACGTGCCGCGTGCGCGACGTCGCGTATTCCGCCAGGAAGGTGCGGATCAGCAGGTGCAGCGTGGCGCGTGCCGACAGCTTGGCGTGCAGCGCATCGCTTTCCGCGCGTTCGACCAGATCGGCCAGCCGCGTGGTGTAGCGGTCGAGCAGATCGAAGAGGATCGCTTCCTTGCCTTCGTAGTAGTGATACAGGCGCGACTTCGAGCCACCACAGGCGGCGGCGAGCTGGTTCATCGACACGCTCGGGTAGCTGTCGGCCGCAAAGGCTTCAGCGGCGGTGTCGAGCACGCTTTCGCGGCGCAGTTCGAATTCGTCTTCGTTCTTGACGCGGGACATGTCTGGCGGCACATCGGTTGGATGGCCGCCATGTTAACCGCAACCGGGCGGGTTGCGGCATGGTGATGCGTTAGGCCGGCTCGTGCACGGCCAGGAAATCCAGCACCAGTTCGATAAACGCGTCCGGCGCCTCCACGTTGGCGAGGTGCACGGTGTCCAGCATGCGCAGCTGTGCGCCCGGAATGGCAGCGGCGATCTCTTCGCCGTGGCGTGCGGAGGTCACCGTATCGTGCCGGCCTGCAATGACCAGCGTGGGATGCGGGATGAGCGCGATCGTGCGACGCAGGTCAGAATCGCGCACGGCAGTCCAGCCGCCAATGATGCCCTCGCGGGGCGTCGCCAGCAAAGCGCGGCGGAACGGTTCGACAGCCGGGTCATTCGCTTCCAGCATGTGTGCCGGGAACCAGTTGCGCAGGAATGTTTCGGCCGTCTCCTGTATGTCGGGGGCGCGCTGCAACTCCGCAATGGCGTTGTCAAAGTACTGCGTCGGGCCAATGTGGGCAGCGGTGTTCGACAGCACCAGGCGGTCAATGCGCTCCGGCACATGGATGGCCAACCATTGTGCAACGATGCCCCCCAGCGATAGCCCCAGCATGTGCACGCGCTGCAGGCCGAGCGCGTCGAGCAGCTCCACGACATCGCGCCCAAGCCGATCGAGCGAGTACAGCCCGGTGGGCGCGTCGGACGCACCGTGACCGCGCGCGGCATAGCGCAGCACGTAGAAGTGCTGGGCAAGCTGCGGCACCGTCACGTCCCACATATGCAGATCGGTGCCGATGGAGTTGGACAGCAGCAGGACGGGCTTGTCGGTCGAACCGTCAAAGCGATAAGCCAGACGTACGCCGTCGCCGGTGGTGATGAACGAGAGGGTGTTGTGAGATTCCATGATGGGCTCCTGAACGTGTTTGAGGTGGAGTCATCCTAGAATCCGGGCCGTTTCATGGATACTATAAAGTTTGAAAGAACTCTGTAGATTAAACAAACAATGTCGAACTTCACGCTCCATGAGCTGCAGTGCTTCGATGCGGTTGTGGCAGGGGGCAGCTTCCAGGCTGCGGCTGACCGGCTGCACCGTTCGCACCCCTCGGTGTTTGCCGCGGTGGCCAAGTTGGAGGAGCAACTGGGCTTGAGCCTGCTGGACCGCAGTGGCTATCGGGTGCGATTGACGGAAGCGGGCCAGTCCTTCCATCGCAAGGTCCAATCGTTGCTGCGGGAGAGCGAAGAACTGCGCACCCATGCCCGGCAACTGGCCATGGGGGAGGAAGCCGAGTTACGTGTGGTGCTGGGCGATCTGTGCCCGATGCAGCCGGTACTGGCATTGCTCAGCCAGTTCGTTGGGCAATGCCCGCAAACGCGCCTGCAGCTTCAGTTCGAGGCCGTGACCGGCCCCTGGGAGCGCCTGCTGGAAGACAAGGCTGATCTGATCGTGCATCGTGTGCCGAAAGGCGATGTCCGCATGGAGTGGATCGACCTGGGCAAGATCGCAATGGTGCCGGTGGTCGCGCCTGGCTTCTTGCCTTTTCAGCCAACGTCCGGCATCACGCCGCAGCAGATGCAGCGCTTCATGCAATGCGTGATCAATGACTCGGCGCGTCAGCCGTCGTCGCAGGCCCACTACGTTGTGGAAGGCGCCCCGCAGTGCTTCGTGCCAGATCAACTGATGAAGAAGGAGTTGATCGTGCACGGCATGGCGTGGGGGCATCTGCCTCGCTTCATGATCGAGGCGGAGTTGCGCGAGGGGCGTCTGTTATCGATTGCCGGCAAGCACTTTCCCGGCATGATCCAGGACCTGGTCGTTGCCCGCCGGTGTGATCGGCCGCACGGGCCCGTCGCCAATCGGCTGTGGGATTTTCTGGCCCTGCAGGCGCCGGTACTGAAGCCGGTGCTGGGCCGGATGCCGCGCCAGGCCGCGGCAGGCGCTGCGCGCAAGACGACGTAGCGCGCGGTCAGGCGGCCTGCTTGGTCGCGCTCATGTAGTTGCGGTTGTAGTTCAGCACGCGCCCCGTGGCGAGGTCAAAGCCGACGCGGCCAGTGAGCGTTTCCAGCGCGCGGCCGTACAGGTGGAAGTGGCGCGTGGGCTTGTTGCCGACCACGTGGATGCTGTGGATGTCGTCCGCCAGAAACGTGATGGGCGTGCCGGGTTGCACAGTCACCTCACGCGACAGGGCGAGCGTGGCCCGCTCAGGGTCGCGGCCATCGTCCGTGCGGATGTACACGCGGTTCAACTCTTCGCCTTCCAGTGCAACGATGACTGCCCACGTGGTGTGGTTGTGGGGCGGCGTGATCTTGCCGGGGTTGATCGAATTCAAGTACAGCGCGAAGGTCTTGTCGGCCTCTTCATGCAGCAGGTAGCGGCTGGAGGCATCGGCGTCGTCTGCCGGGGGCGGCGGGAAGGCGTCGAAGGGAAACAGCGCCTCTTGCGCGGCCAGTTCCTGCAGCCGATCAGCAATGCGGGTGAGTGACGCGTAGGTGATGCCATCCTGCGCAGCAATGGCACGAATGGCGATGAGGGTTTGACGGACCGCGTGGTCCCGTTGCTGGGTGAGGCTCATGGCGCGTTGGGAACAATGAATGGCAGAGGAGAGACGCCCCAGTGTAGGGCGCCGGGCACGCACCACCAACGCAGCATCCCGCATATGTATAGACGCATCGGTTCGTTCGCGGGCGTGGGCCGGCGTGCCTACCATGGGCCTTTCCGTTAACGCGCGAGGCCCGCATGTCTGTTCCTTCCATTGATGCCGTCACGTTGAAGGCGTGGCTCCACGACGGTGCAGAGATCGCACTGCTAGACGTGCGCGAGGCCGGTGAATTTGGCGAGGGGCATCTCTTTCTGGCAACCCCCGCGCCGTACAGCCGGCTGGAGATCGATGCCGTGCGTCTTGTGCCCCGGCGCAATGTCAGGCTGGTGGTGACGGATGCCGATGGTGGCGCGCTCTCCGTGCTGGCTGCCCGGCGCTTGCTTGACCTTGGCTACGGCGGCGTGCACGTGCTGGAAGGCGGCAATGCCGCCTGGCAGGCCGCCGGGTTCGCGCTGTTCAAAGGCATCAACGTGCCATCCAAGACGTTTGGTGAATTGGCCGAGTTGGCTTATCAAACACCGCACATCACAGCGGGTGAGCTGGCCGCCTGGCAGCGCGAGCACAAGCGCCACGTGCTGCTCGATGGGCGCACCGTCAGCGAATACCGCCGCATGACCATTCCCGGCGCCATTGCTTGCCCGAACGGTGAGCTGGCACTGCGTGTGCATGCGCTTGTGCCGGATGCCGACACGCCGGTGGTCATCAACTGCGCGGGGCGCACACGCAGCATTATCGGTGCGCAAACGCTGCGCAATCTGGGGCTGCCCAATCCGATCTACGCGCTGGAAAACGGTACGCAAGGCTGGCAGTTGCACGGCCTGACGTTGGAGCATGGCGCCGACCGCCGCTACCCAGACACGATCGACGTGCCGGCACGCCGGCGCGCGAAGGATGCCGTGGAGGGTCTGTCTCACCGCCTTGCCGTGTCGACCGTTACCGCGGCGGCGGTCCAAGCCGAGCGCCAGCGTGGAGTGCGTACGGTCTTCCTGCTCGATGTCCGCACCGCTGACGCCTTTGCGCGCGGCAGCCTGCCCGGTGCCGTGCATGCGCCGGGCGGCCAGTTGCTGCAGGCGACTGACCAGTATGTCGGCGTGCGCGGCGCGTGGTTGATCGTCTTCGACGATGACGGCATCCGCGCCCCCGTGATCGCCAGTTGGTTGCACCAGCTGGGGCACGATGCCGCAGTGCTGGAAGGCGGTGTGAGCGAAGCGAATGTCGCCTTGCTGGCGACACGCGACACGCCGTGGCAGCCCGCTCCACCTGTGGGTATCGACGCGGGCACGCTACGTAACGCATTCGCGCATGGCGAGGTCGTGTTGTTCGACCTGCGCAGCAGCGCGGCCTATCGCACGGCGCATATTCCTGGCGCACGCTGGGCCACGCGGCGACAGTTACACGACGTGCGAGGCGCACAGGTTGTGCTGGTTGACGATGACGCTTCAGTCAGCGCGCTTGCGGCGGTGGACCTGTTGGAGCAGGGTGTGGCTTCCGTACGGCGTCTCGAAGGTGGTGTTGTCGCGTGGCATGCCGTTGGGTATCCGCTTGAAGCAACGCCGGAACTGCCGGCAGACGCCGAGCGCATCGACTACCTCTTCTTCGTGCACGACCGGCATGACGGCAACCTTGACGCCGCGCGCGGCTATCTCGCCTGGGAGATCGGACTGCTGGCGCAACTCGATGCGCAAGAGCGCGCGCTGTTCGCGCTCGGCAGCCCGAGCGCGCTCGTCAGCGAAACGGCGGAGGTGGTGGCCGAATGACGCGAGCATCCCACAACGTGCCTGAAGCGCTTGCCACGCGCATCATCCACGCGGGCAGTCCGCCGTTTGTTGACGGAACTGCGCCCGTCAATGTGCCTGTTGAACGCACCAGCACCGTGCGTCATGCCAGTACGGCGGCTCTGCACGCTGTGCATGCCCGCCGCAAGGCAGGCGAGAACATCGCCAGCTACGGCCGCCATGGCTCGCAAACGCACCGCGCGCTGGAAGATGCACTGCTGGCGCTGGAGGGCGGTGTGCGGGCGTTTCTTGTGCCGTCGGGCTTGTCGGCCATCTCGTTGACGTTTCTGGCGTTGCTCTCGCCCGGTGATCACGTGATCGTGACCGACAGCATCTATGCGCCCGTGCGCCGGCTGGATGCCCTGCTGCTGCAGCGATTGGGGATTGAGGTGTCGTATGTCGAGCCCAATGATGGGCGGCTCGAAGCGGCCATTCGACCGCATACGCGGTTGATCTTTACCGAGTCGCCCGGGTCGCTGCTGTACGAGATCTGCGATCTGGAGGCGATTGCCCGTGTGGCGCGGCGGCACGACATCGTGCTGGCGACGGACAACACGTGGGCCTCCGGCATTCTGTTCCGTCCGCTTGAGGCGGGTGCCGATGTTTCGGTGCTGGCCGCCACCAAGTACGTGGCCGGGCATTCCGACGTGATGCTGGGTGCCGTGATTGCGCGCACCGAGGCCGTGGCCACCCGCATTGCCGCCGCCCACGACGTGCTGGGTCTGACGATTGGCCCGGATGATGCCTACCTGGCCTTGCGCGGTGTGCGCACGCTACCTGTGCGGATGGCACAGCACCAGCGCAACGCAACACGTGTCGCGCAATGGCTGCAAGCGCAGCCAGGCGTTGGCCAGGTGTTCTATCCGGCATTGCCGGACGACCCCGGTCACGCGCTGTGGAAACGCGATTTCTCGGGCGCCAACGGGCTGGTTTCTTTTGTGCTGAAGGATGCGGATCAGTACGCAGCGGAGCGCGTTGCCGACGCGTTGCGGCTCTTCGCCATTGGCGCCTCGTGGGGTGGCTATGAAAGCCTTGTCACGGTGGTTGCACCCGAGCGTCTGTCAGACCATGCGCAATGGAACCGCAGCGGCGCCGTGTTGCGCCTGCACGTTGGCCTGGAGGATGCCGATGACCTGATTGCCGATCTGGAGCAGGCGCTGCAGCATGCCCGAGTGGCAGAGCTGCACGCCATTGGCGGATAAGAGGGAAGGGATCAGACGGCGAACGCCGCGCTTGCAAAGGCGGCGTGCCACGGTGCATATGCCGGTGGCCGCGTTCCGGTGTGCCCCGACAACGCGCGTGACAGAAATGCCCGCGTGCGCGCGCTCACCGGTGACGAGAACACTTGCTCTGCAGGGCCGCGTTCCACCACCACGCCGTGCTCGGTAAACACCACTGCATCGCTGATGGCGCGTGCGAAGGCCATTTCGTGCGTTACCAGTACGCAGGTCAGCCCATCGTCGACCAGTTCTCCGATCACGTTGAGCACCTCGCCCACGGTTTCCGGGTCCAGTGCAGAGGTCACCTCGTCAAACAGGATCAGCTCGGGCCGCATTGCCAGCGCCCGGGCAATCGCCACGCGTTGCTGCTGGCCACCCGAGAGTTGGCCCGGATAGGCGTGTGCCTTGTCGGCCAGGCCCACCTTCTTGAGCAGGGCATGTGCATCGGCTTCGGCCTCTTGTTTGGTTCGGCCGAGCACGCGCACGGGTGCAGCCGTCAGGTTGTCCAGCACGCTCAGGTGCGGAAACAGGTTGTACTGCTGGAACACGAAGCCGATGCGCTTGCGCAGGGCGATGGTGTCGGCCTCGGTGGTGAGCTGGTCGACGCGGATGCCATCCACCGTCACACTGCCACGCTGTGGCCGCAACAGCCCGCTGATGCAACGCAGGAGCGTCGACTTGCCTGAGCCGGATGGCCCGATGATCGACACGGCCTGGCCACGATGCACGTCGAGGTCGATGCCGCGCAATACAGGTGTGGTGCCAAAGGTCAGATGCACATCGCGCAACGCAACGAGTGCGGCACTGGCGGCAGGTGTATCAAGGGGCAGCAGATCAGGCGAGGACATGGGCGCGCTCCAGGCGCCGGGTCAGGCGCGAAATCGGGTAGCAATAGACGAAGAACAGGGCCAGCACGGTGAAGTAGGTGAGCACCGTGAACGGCGTGCGGTTGACGGTGTTGCTGGCGATCTGCGCGGTGTCGAGCAGGTCATGCACGCCCACCAGCGAGGCCATCGCGGTGCCCATGGTGATGACCGCGTACAGGTTCATCCACGAGGGCAGCATGCGGCGCAGGCACTGCGGCAGAACAATGCGCCAAAGGATGTCGCGGCGCGTGAAGGCGAGCGATGCCGCTGCTTCCCACTGCGTGGAGGGAATCGACAGCACCGCGCCGCGAAAGATCTCCGCCACGTGTGCACTTGCCGGCAGTGCCAGCGCCAGCGTGACCTTGAACCAATCGGGAAACGGAAACACGTGGCCGCGCACCACAATCTCGAAAGGCACGGCGTAAGCAATGCCGTACACGAGCACGAGCCAGGGCGCATTGCGGAAGGCAACGACGTAGCTGCCGGCGAGCCGCTGCACCCAGCGTGCCGGTGATAGATGCAACGCACCGACGGCCAGCCCAATCAGCGTGCCCAGCCCAACGGCAAGCAGGCTGATGCCGATATTGATGGCCAACCCCCGCAGCAGCGCCGGCGACCAGTGCAACAGCGTCGCAAGAAGGGTTTCAGGCATGGGCGGGCCCTCCTGCAATAGCAGGGCTCGTGGCCCCATAGCCCGGCATGCGCAGCCGACGTTCGATCCACACGCCGGCTGCATGCACGGCATAGGTGACCACGCCATAGAACAGCAGTAACAGCACCATGCATTCGAGCACGTTGTCGCGCTGGGTCCAGATCATCAGCGCGCTGTATGTGATGTCACCCACTGCAATGGCCGAGGCCAGTGATGACGCCTTCACCAGTTCCACCGTGTTGTTCATCAACGAAGGCAGCGCGGCACGGAACGCCAGCGGAAGCTGCACGCGCCACAGCCGTTCGCGTGCACTGAAGCCCAATGACGTTGCTGCTTCCACCATGGCGGGCGGTACGGCCTCGATGCCGCCGCGCAGTGCCTCGGCATGAAAGGCCGCCTTGTGCAGCGAGAGAATGGCCACCGCCCAAAAGAACGGCGTGAGCGGATTGCGCAACTGCCACTGCGTCAGCGCCTGCGTGATGAGCGTGTTGACGACCAGGAACGCGCAGCACAGCTGCACCAGCGTCGGTGTATTGCGTGTGAGTTCAACAAAGCCCTGCGCCAGTTGCGCAACGCGCCTGCGCGGCGAGATCAGCAGGCGCGCCAGCACCACCCCAAGGATGAGGCTCAATACTACGGTGCTGAACATCACCTGCAGCGAGAGCCTGGCGCCGTGCAACAGCGCATTGCGCTCATAGGCTTCGGCCAGGAAACCGTAGTCGAGGCCCGCATGGCGGACCAGCGCAATCACGCGCAGCAGCAGATCGTCAGCCATGCGGAATGCGGGTCAGATGCGGTTCGTCTTGGCGGTACCTTTTGCGGCTTCATGCCATTCAACCAGCGCGGGCGACGGCGGCAGGATGCCGTTCTTCTTCTCGGTCTCGATCAGCCAGCCATCGCGATGCCAGCCTTGCACGATGCGGTCGAGCGCGGCCACGGTGTCGTTTTCACCCTTGCGTGCCCAGATAACGGTGGGCGAGGGGATCAGGTCTGGGCCGACGACGCGGTAGTCCTTCCATTCCGGGTTGGTGCGCGGCAGCGGTTGCAGCAGCGTTGCGTCATGCACCGCGGCGGCGCAGTTGTTGCCGCGCAGCGCCAGCAGTGATTCCGCCGGGCTCTTGAAGCCCTTGGGCGTGGCGCCGATCTCTGCCGCCAGCGGCTTGGTGTAGCTACTGCCTTGTGACAGGCACACGTCCTTGCCCTTCAAGTCGCTCCACTTCTGCACGGGGCTGTCTTTGGGCACCAGCGCCACGCCGCCCACGCGGTAGTAAGGCGAGGGCACGTGGGCCAGCAGTTCCGCGCGCTCGGGGTTCAGCTCCATTGATGCGACGAGAATGTCCACACGCCCTTGCTGCAGGAACTGAATGCGGTTGGACGGCTGCACCTGCACCGTTTCCACCTCCACACCCAGCCCGCGCCCAAGCGCCTGTGCCAGGTCGACATTGAAACCCGTCGCGCGCTGCGTTGCCGGGTCGATGGACCCGAACGGCCCGCCCGACAGCACCACACCCACCACCAGCTTCTTGCGTTGCTGGACCTTGTCGAGCGTGGCATCGGCGGATGCAGCGGTGGCTGCGAGCAACGTGGCGGCAGCCAATACAGTGGGGGCGAAACGGAACCAGCGGGAGCGAGCAGACATGGCGTGCGACAGATTGTTTCTGAGGCAACCATTGTGTGAGACGCCCGTCGTGCGGTGAACGAATAAAAACCGGAAACGTTATGCAGTGCTCATGGCTTCTGCAGCCCCAGCCGTGCGCGCCACGCATGCCGCGTGTCGTGCATCCAGTCGATCGTTTTGCGACCCAGCGCAATGGAAGGCTGCTCGACATAACGATGCAACAGCGCCGCCAGCGCAAGCGTCAGCGCAAGATTGACGGCAAACAGCAGAAGCTGCGTACCGATCCACTCCGGCGCAAGCACGCCCACCAGCCGGTGCGTGGCTTCGATCACGCTTGGGTGGACGAGGTAAAGCGCATACGACAACTCTCCCAGCCTGACCGCCACACGCGGCACGCGGAGCAGGCTGCAGTACTCCATCGCCACCAGACCCATCAGCAATGCCCCCGCCGGCAGGCCGCGCGCAAGCAGATCGAACTTGGGCGCCGGCCCGATCACGGAGATGATGAAAGCGCCCAGACTGACCGCCAACAGCACGCGGGCCAAAGCGGGTGTCAGGCGGTGCCGGTGTTTCGCATACAACCACGCCAGCCCCGCACCCAGCAGGAATTCGAGCACAAGTGGGTTGGCCGCCATTGCCTGCACGGGTGTGGCCCAGGCGTGGAGTGCTTCCGGGTTACGCAGCACTACGCTGCCGTGCCAGAACGGCACGATGATGGTTGTGGTGAACAACACGAGTGCGACCAACCACAGCGCACGCCTGCCGAATAGCGTCAACCCCAGTGCACACAGCGCATAGAAGAATGCCTCGTAATTGAGTGACCAGCCGACGTAGAGCGCGGGATAGCCGAAGTAGGGGGCATCCACGTTGGCCTGCGGCAGGAAGGCAAGCGAGCTGAGCAGCGCGCTAGTCGACACCGGATTGAGCCATGTGGAATGCAGCACCGACATCAGCCAGTACGGCGGTGCCAGCCGAAACGTGCGCTTGACGAGAAACGTGCTGGGTGTCTCGGGGCCTTTCGGTCCGACAATGGCGACCCACGCAATGATGAAACCGCTGATGACGAAGAAGACATCCACCCCCACATGCCCGCGTTTGATCACATGCGTGGTCAGCCACGCGAGGGCAGGGATGTCGGCGTGGGCCAGCGCCAGGCCGGAATGGAATGCCACGACATAGAGCGCGGCAAAGCCTCGCAGCGCCTGGATGCTTTGAAGAGAAGACGAAGAGCGGCTCACGCAAGATGGGCGATGGCGGCGCGACGGAGGGGCCGTCGCCATCGCGTGATAGGTAACCCAACCGCTCCAGCAAGCTGCGTGCCGCGTGCTCCTCCCCGTTGTGTGCCAGGGCAGTGGCGCGTTCGTACGCCGTGCGCGTTTCGTTCGCCCCGTACTTGGTGTCAGGCAATCACGCAGCCAGGGGCGCTTGGCCACGGGGTTCATGGTGAAAGAGCGATCGCCCGATTTCCAGTGCCGTTACCCGGCGCGCGGGTGTGAGCATCGGCGCGCTCTAATTGCAGGCACCTGGAGCCAGTCATACATCCTCAAACGCCCCGGCTTTGATGTGGTGATCGACCACGCGGGTGATGAGGTGCTGACCTGGCCCGGCAATTTTCACGTCGGGTTTGAACTGCCGAGCCTGGATGCGGTGCGCGAACTCCACGCGCGTTTTCAGAGTGAAGGCGTGAAGATGGAGACCGACGTGTTCAACAACGGCCGCGGCTCACGCTTCTTCTGCCGCGCCCGAGTATCAGGGGACCTTTGACGACTGAGCGCCAGGGCAACAGGGCGCTCAACGGCACTTGACGCTATAGCCCGACACGCTCGGAAGGTCATCTTCGCCAGCCGTTTCCAGTGACAGCTTGCCGGCCGGGCCCGCGTAGCTGTAGCTGCAATAGGCCATGCCCGTGCCCGAGCAGTCGTCGGTTTCGATGATGCCGTGTTTGAACAGCATCGCCTGCCGCGGGTCGCCGCTGGCTTTGGCCCGCACCGGGTTCCAGCCCTTGGCAGCCAGCGCCTTGCGCGCCTTGTCGATCGGCATGCCGTAGACGTTCGGCAGCTTGGCGCGGCCCTGGCAGACGGTGTCTTCGTCGGCCATCTTGGTCAGCCGCACCGTGCCGTCGGCGTCGACATGCAGGTCACCCGCGGGCGCGGGAACGATGTCGCCATCCCACAGGCGCACGGTGCCGCCTTCGAGCGGGACGAGGTTGCCGATGGCGGTGTCGTCTGCCGATTTTCCGTAGGCCAGCGCGATCAGCTTGTCGTTGCTGAACACCGCGATGTTGCCTTGCGTGGCGGCACAGGTACCACTGGTGCCGGCCTGCATCTGGCCCGCAAAGCTGACGGCGCGGTAGGGCCCCAGCGGTACATCTGCCATGACGGCCCAACCCTGCGCGGCCACCAGCTTGGCACCGGCCGACTTCGGCTGGATGACCCGCTGCGGGCAATCTTCCCGATCACTTGCGCTGCCGCCCGCTTTGGGCAGCGTGGCGGTTGCCTTGACGCGGATGCTCTTCAATTCGGAGAGCACGCGCGGTGCTGCAGTGGTTGTTTGTGCAACCGCGGGCAACGATACCGCGAGGCTCAGCGCCAGCACGGCATGGCGCAGGGAAGTCTGTGCGGCGGGGGCTGCAAACGTAGGCATGGCGAGAGCGCGCATCGAGAGCGCGATGGAAGAAGATTGGAGGGGACGCAGTCTCTGGCGAGCGTGGAAATCGCCAAAAGATTAAGAGGCGGAAACAAGTCGGCGACGCAGCAATGGTTGTTCTGATTGGCTTGCCGCTGTTGACGCGGTGGGACTATATAGATCGGTATCTATTCGTGCAATCGCATCACATGGGCGGCGCGTTGCCAAACTGTGCGGTCCAGTCGGTGGCAGTTCAGAGACCTTGTATGCCCGCTGTGTTGTTGAACTGGGCCGCATTCAATAGGCCGGATTCCGTCAAAGAGAACCGATGGCAACGCCGGAGCTAGGCAACTACGCCTCCAAAGCCTCTTGCTGTGCATCCGGCATTTCGTGCTCCCGGTACGACTGCCCCCAGTCGCGCAGGCTGATCAGCACCGGCGCAAGCGACTCCCCAAGCGGGGTCAGCGCATATTTGACCTTGGGCGGCACCTGCGGATAGACGTGCCGCACGATGATGCCGTCGGTTTCCAGCTCACGCAGTTGCAGCGTCAGCATGCGCTGTGTTGCGTTGGGAATCAGCCGCGTCAGTTCCATGAAGCGCTTCGTGCCGTCCAGCAGGTGAAACAGGATGACGGGCTTCCACAGGCCGCCGATCACGGAGAGCGTGACCTCGACCGCGCAGCCGCTCTTGATGCCTTGAGGTTTGCGACGCATTGGATTTATACCTACAGAATTGATAGTACTGGCGATAATTGTACGTTCTTGCGGTAAAGGATGTACGGCTCGACAATCCCCTCTGTCGCTGTGTTGCCGTGCACGGCCTCAGCGCTGTCTCGATCTCTCCCAAGGAACCGTTTCAATGAAAGCCATCACCCTGCGCCAGCCCGGCGGATTGGATCAACTTCAACGTGTCGAACTTGCCGACCCCGGCGCGCCCGGCCCCGGCGAAATCCGCGTACGCATTCACGCAAGCTCCCTGAACTTCCATGATCTCGGCGTCGTGACCGGCCGTTTGCCCAGCGCGGATGGCCGTATCCCGATGTCCGATGGCGCAGGCGTTGTCGAGGCCATTGGCGAGGGCGTCAGTGAATTCGCAGTGGGTGATGCCGTTGTGTCGACCTTCTTCCCGACCTGGCTGGACGGTGGTCCGACGCTGTCGGACTTCAAGACCGTGCCGGGCGATGGCATTGACGGCTACGCACGCGAATGCGTCGTCCACCCTGCACACTGGTTCACGCACGCACCGCGCGGCTACAGCCACGAAGAGGCGGCAACGCTCACCACAGCAGGCCTGACTGCATGGCGCGCACTCGTGGTCGACAGGCAATTGAAGGCCGGTGACACCGTGCTTGTGCTTGGCACCGGCGGCGTATCGATCTTCGCGCTGCAGTTCGCCAAGCGGATGGGCGCAACGGTCATTGCAACGTCATCGTCCGACGAGAAGCTGGAACGCGTTCGCGCACTCGGCGCAGATCACGCCATCAACTACCGTCGCGACACGGATTGGGCTGCCAAGGTGCTGGAGTACACGAACGGGCGGGGCGTCGATCAGGTGATCGAGGTCGGCGGGGCGGACACGCTGACGCAATCCATCCGTGCATGCCGCACTGGCGGCCATATCGCATTGATCGGGGTGCTCGCCGGCGTTGTCGGCCAGGTGCCCACCGTTGAGCTGATGCTGCGCCACCAGACGCTGCAAGGGTTGATTGTCGGCAGCCGCAGCCAGCAGCGCGACATGGTGCGTGCGATTGAGGCAACAGGTATCAAGCCCGTGATTGACCGCACGTTCGCACTGGATGACATTGCCGAGGCGTTTGCTCACCAGGCAGCGGGTAAGCATTTCGGTAAGCTCTGCTTGTCGATTTGATCTCTGACGGCAGCGCCCAGCTTGGCGGTTTGCGCCGGGCTGGGCAATTGGATTGCGTGCGTGGCTCGATTGCTTTCGGGCACTCGCACAAAGGCGGGTGATGCCAGACCCTGTGGCCGTGCATCGGAGGGCCGCGTTTTCGAGTGCTCAACACCATGCCCCACGCCCAACCAATTCCCATCTATACGATCCCCGCACTGTTCACCTTGCGCGGCATGCTGCATCAGTTCTGGGCGAGCGAGCTGGGTGGCAAACGCCTGCCGCCGGAGCTTGATCAATCTGAGCGGCAATAGCGCATTCCGGGGGGGCAAGCGCATTGAGCGCCGCGGGTGATGTCATGATGACGGCGTGTGGCGATGTACCACACAGCCATCGGGCCGGTACGCGCGGTCAGCAATGCTGGGCACCGGCATGCTATTGTCAGCCTGCGCCAGCGGCGCAGCTGTGAATACAAGGGGAAAGCATGGATGCGCGACGTAGCGAAACACACGGGATGTCCCGGGATCGGCTCGAACGGGTCGAGCGCTTTATCGATGAAGCCTATATCGCCACCGGCAAGCTGCCCGGCGCGTTGACCCAGGTGTGGCGTCGCGGCGAGCGGGTCCTGAACTCGGTGCTCGGCCAGGCTGACCGCGAGAGGCAAGTCCTGCTGGCTGAAGATTCGATCTTCCGCATCTACTCGATGACCAAGCCCGTCACGTCGGTAGCGATCATGATGCTGGTCGAGGAATGCAAGATCGCCCTGGATGATCCGGTCAGCAAGTACATTCCGGCGTGGGCCAACCTGGGCGTGTACACCGGCGGCTTCATGCAGGGCTTCCAGACGCGCCCGACTGCGCGCCCCATGCTGGTGGTCGACCTGTTGCGCCATACCTCCGGCCTGACCTACGGCTTTCACCAGAACACCAACGTTGATGCGGCATATCGCCAGCTCAAGCTGGGCGACATTGCCACCCGGGGCACGCTGGACGAGATGATCGCGAAGCTGGCTGGGCTGCCGCTCGAGTTTTCGCCGGGCGAGGCATGGAATTACTCCGTCTCGACCGACGTGTTGGGCTACCTCGTTGGCAAAGTCAGCGGCATCCCGTTCGAGACCTTCCTGAAGGAGCGGATATTCGACCCGCTGGGGATGGTTGACACTGCCTTTCATGTGCCGGAAGAAAAGGTGCCTCGCTTCTGCGCCTGCTACGCCGTGGGGGCACTCGGATCGACGGCCGTGTCCGAACAGCCGGTTCTGCAGGACGACCCCCACACCAGCCCCTACCTGAAGCCGCCCAGCTTTGTGTCTGGCGGCGGCGGACTGGTGTCTACCGCTGCCGACTACCTGCGCTTTGCGCGCATGCTGCTGCAGGGTGGTGAGCTGGACGGGGTGCGCCTGCTGGGGCCGAAGACTCTGGCGTTGATGACCGCCAACCATCTGCCTGGCGGGGCGAGCATATCGAGCATGTCGCCGCGCTCGATGTTCAGCGAGGCTGCCTATGACGGCGTTGGATTCGGGCTCGGTTTTGCCACCACGGTAACGCAGCCAACCACGCTGATCCCCGGCAGCACCGGCGATTTCTTCTGGGGCGGTGCGGCTGGCACCTTCTTCTGGGTTGACCCGCAGGAGGAGCTGATCGGCATGTTCCTGACGCAGGTGTTACCGTCGTCGGCCTACCCGGTACGCCGCCAGTTGCGTACGCTGGTCTACAGCGCGATCACCGAGCTGGGTGCCGGGCAGCAGCGCTCAAGCTGAGTCCTCGGCTTCCCGTTGTCGCGCGGACGCCGGGAGAACGCAGAAACCGTTGCGGCGCGTCGTCCTGCAAGGCGATGCGCCGTTTTCTTGTCAGGCCTGTTGCGTTCCGCTTACGGGTTCCCACTAGTACACAAAACGAATGTCGCCAACCAAGATGCGAGCACAAAGTTAAGCGCTTAACTTTGTGCTTCGCGACATCGTCTCCCTATGCGCGCAAGAGGGCAGTGCCATCGTCGCGTCCTGCATTGCGGGATTTCCCCCGCAACTTCAGTCCCATTCTTGATAGCGAGGTGGCCATGCGCCATGTTCTTTCAGACAACAAGCCAGACAGGAAGCGTTCATACCGATTTGCTGCGCTTGTCGCATCAACATTGCTCGCCGTTCTGTCACCCGGCATCGCCAGCGCTGCGTCGACGTACTACGTTGATTGCTCCGCGAGCGCGGCAGGTACCGGTGCCAGCACCAGCCCCTGGAATTCGATCAGCCAGCTCAATGCATGGACATTTGCGCCCGGCGACACGCTCCTCTTCAACAGCGGTACAACCTGCACGGGATCGTTCCTCGGCAAGGGTTCGGGCACGGCTGCCGCGCCCATCACCGTGGGCGTTTACGGCAGCGGTGCGCCCCCCGTCATCAACGCCAACGGCGCGCGGGCGGCAATTGAGCTGGACAACGTCGACTATTGGTCGATCGGCGCGATCAAGCTGACCAACCCGGCGGCGTCGGTGGGGCTGCGCAACGGGCTGCTGGTGCAGTCGACGGATGGCACCGCCCACACCGGTTTCGACATCAACGGGCTGATCGTGGATCGTGTTGCCGGCCAGACCAACAAGGCGACGAACTCGAACGACTACATTCACTCTGCGGGGATCGAGTTTGACGCCGACACCACCAATGGGTCGACCTTGAGCAGCGTGCATGTCTACAACACGCAGGTCAGCAACACCGGGGGCGGCGGCATCAAGGTGCGCACCGGGTCGATGACCAAGCGCGGCCAGAATATTCGTGTCGACCACAACACGATCACATCGGCAGGCGGCGATGGCATCGTGGTCTCGTACAGCGAGTCGCCGCTGATCGAATACAACGTTGCAAATGACCTGGGCGGCGGCGTGTATCCCTTCACGGGCGGCAACTTTGCCGGCATGTGGGTGCTGGGCGACCACAACCCGACCATCCAGTTCAACGTGGTCACCGGCAACCACGCATCGGTGGCGGACAGCCAGGCATGGGATTGCGACTGGGGTAACACCGGCACATGTCTGGTGCAATACAACTACAGTCGCGACAACTATGGCGGCTTCTACCTGAACTGCGATGGTTGCGGCACCTCGGGCGGCGCCACGCAGATCGTGCGCTACAACGTCGCCCAGAACGATTGCCGTACAAACAGCGTGGGCAACGCCGTCACGCTCTGGATGTACAACAACACGTTCTATTGCCCCAACACCAAGCTCAACATTGTGTTGCCCACCACCTCCAAGGTGTGGAACAACATCTGGGTGGCGACCACCACGTCCACGCTGCCCACCGGCAGTGGCATCGACTATCAGGGGAACCTGTACCAAGGCGTTCCGCCGCCCACGTCGGACGGTGTGGTGGGCGCGCCTGGGTTCATCAAGCCGGGCACGGGGGGCAACTCTCTGGCATCGACAGCCGGCTACTGGCTGGGTGCTGGCTCACCGGCGTTGAGCAACGGCGTGATCGTGCCGAACAACGGCGGACGGGACTACTGGGGCAATCCGGTCTCATCGACAGCCAACCCGAATCGCGGTGCCTACAACGGCCCGGGTGTCACGCCGACGACGCTGGGCGACACGGCGGACGCCTACGTGCGTGACGGCACCTATGCCACCACCAACTTCGGCACTTCGGTCGACCTGGCCGTCAAGAACGATGCCACCAGCTACGCCCGCGATTCGTACCTGATGTTCGATCTGTCGAGCATTAGCACGCCGATCAAGCAGGCCACGGTGTATCTGACGTCCACCAGCCTGGGCCAGACGGGCATCATCAACAATGCCTACCCCGTGGCGAACCATACCTGGACGGAAAGCGGCGTCACCTGGAACACCATGCCTGCGATCGGGGCGACGCCGCTGGCGGGCTGGACCGCGCCTGCCGTCGGCAACACCGTGGCGATCGATGTGACCTCGCAGGCGATCAGCGCACAGAGCGGCGACAAGCAACTGGCACTGGCCGTCACTTCTCCAGTCAATGTGGGAAGCGGCGGCCTGGTGACCTACGCATCCAAGGAGCACACAACAGCGGGTTACCGACCGGTGCTGGTGGTTGTGCCGGCAAACTGAAATGTAGCGATCGCGCAGGGTGCACTGTCGCTGTCAGCGGCAGCGATTGATGTTCTCTCCATTGGCCTGGTGCCCCACACGGGGTGCCGGGCTTTTTTCTTGGGCGATGTGGGCCCAAAAAAATACCCGGCAACGTTGTCGCAGCCGGGTCGAAGGAAACGATGAAGCCCAGGGCAAGCCAGCCCAGGGCAACTACAGGGTAACGGTGACGGACCTGTCGAAATCTGAACGAATCTGACGCCGTGACATGCACACGACAGCGAAGGGTTGCGGTGACCAATCGTTCTTCGCGGCATGCCGCTCGTCATGGGGAGCTTCCGCTGTCGCCAGGCCGCATTCCCACGCCGTTTGCAGTTCGCGGCAGGCCTGCACGCCGCTTCATTCGACAAGCGCCTCAGGGAAAGCACCAACTCTTCACTTACAACGGGTTTGTTACTCTGGTTAAACGCTTAACAACGCCGTACGGCGGAACGAAGCCAAGAACGTACGTGAGAGCCGTCGGAACACCAATCAAGGTGTATTTGGAGGAAGAGACAAATGAAACGTAAATATTTCGCCGCCCTGTTGGCCATGGGCTTGGCTGGTGGCGCGTATGCGCAGTCCAGCGTCACCCTGTGGGGGCGCGTGGGCGGGGGCGTCGAGTACATGAGCAACATCAAGACGGGCGCCAACACCAGCGGCTCGAAGCTGGCCGAAGGCAGCCAGTGGGGCACCAGCATTTGGGGCATGAAAGGCACGGAAGATCTGGGCGGCGGCAATCAGGCGCAGTTCTGGCTGGAAGGTGCTTTCGCTTCGGATACCGGCAACCAGGGTGGCGGCAAGCTGTTCCAGCGTGGGGCCTGGGTGGCGCTCAAGAACGCCGACTACGGCATGCTGCGGCTGGGGCAGGGCAATACCATCAATAACTACATCTGGCGTTTCGATCCGTTTCTGCTCGAAGACTATTCGGCATCGACATTCACCAACTATCGCAACGGCAATAAGCTGGCCAATGGCATCCGCTACGAGTCGCCCAACTTTGGCGGTTTCGAATTCGGCGCCCAGCTGAACCTGGGGGAGAGCCCGGACGGCTTCCGCAGGGGCCCAGAAGATTCGGTGCTGTCCAACATCGGTATGTCCTATGGCGTCACCGTCGCCTATGTGCAACCGACATGGGAGGTGCGCGCCTTGTACGACGAGGTCAACAGCAACAATGGCCGACTCGACAACCTGTTCATCGCGTCGCGCGAACTCTTCCTGGGCGCCAAGGCGCAGATCACGCCCAGGCTGATGGCGCAAGTTGGGTGGGCACATTACACGGCACCGGACACGGCGCCGGGCCTCTCGCGCGTGGCCAACCACGTCTGGACCGGCCTGACCTACGACGTCACACCACGGCTCCACGCCATCGGTGCGGTCTACATGATGAAGGTGGGCAAGGGGCAGTGGACCAGCGACCACGACGGCGAAGGACGCGGCACGATGTTCAGCCTGGGCGGCATGTACGACCTGTCCAAGCGCACGTTCCTGTATGCCACGGTGTCGTACGTCAAGAACAGCGCCAACGCCAACTTCTCGGTGCGCCCCACAGCCCCGGGCTATGGCGACCCTGTTACCGGCAATGGCAATTCGCCCGCTGCGGGCGGTTCCCAGCTCGGCGCCTACGCCGGCATCATGCATAACTTCTGAGCCAGCGCTTGCCGTTCAAGGCAATCTGCCTGGGGTAAATACCTAGCATCGCAACATCGATTGACCTTGTTCCAGGCGCCATCTTAGGTAAAATTAGTTAAACGCTTACCAAAACAAAAACAAAGCGTCTGAGCCACCGATCAAGCGATCAAATCGTCGTCGGTGGCGCAGACTCCAAATCCCATCGTGGAGGAAGACATGCAGCGTCGTTATGCGAAATTTCTCGCCGGCGGTTTGCTGGCTGCGACGGCGGTCGCAGCGCAAGCGGCCGCGGTTGAGCTGAACGTGAGCGCCTGGAAAGGCGGCGCGGCAGAGCCGGCAGCCATGCCGGAACTGATCGCCAAGTTCGAGAAAGAAAACCCCGACATCAAGATCAAGTTCGACTACATCACCCGCAATGACACGACGACCATCATGTCGTCGCGCCTGCAGGGAGGTGCCGCGCCAGACGTGATGATGGTGGACCGTCCGCTGATGCGTCAGTGGGCGGCGGCGGGTCAGCTCATGGACTTGAGCGCCGACCCGACGATCCAGAAGTTGGCACCCGATGTAAAGCCGCTCGCCCAGATTGGCGGCAAGTACTACATGGTGCCGATGGAGGTGGTCGGTATCGGCCTGTTTGCCAACGAGACCTTGCTGAAGAAAGCGGGCGTCGACCATGTGCCGACCAACATCAGCGAGATGAAGGCGGCTTGCACGAAGCTGCGCGCGGCCAACATCACGCCGCTGCTCCTGCCCGCCAAGGACGGCTGGGCACCCGCCATGCTGGCGCTGACCATGGGCCTGGCGCCCAGCGTGAAGGCGAACCCGTCGTTCGTGAGCGACGTGGTGGCCGGCAAGCAGAAGTTTTCGTCCAACCCGAATTTCAAGCAGGCCATCGGCGCCCTGAAAGAACTGGCGGACGCCCATTGCTATGACCCGAAGCTGAACGTCGGCATCGACCCGTGGGGCCTGGGCCTGACGGAGTTCACTGCCGGCCGCGTGGCGATGATGCCGCAGGGTGCATGGAGCATCCAAAAGTTCACGGTCAATGGCAAGCCGGCAGTCGACTTTGTCTTCGCGCCGCTGCCATCGCTTGATGGCGGCAAGGCGGCGGGCCTGGACATGCTGGGCACGGCGTGGGCGATCAACGCGGCGGCCAGGCAGCCTGCTGCTGCCAAGCGTTGGCTGCAGTTCTGGTCCAAGGAAGAGAACCTCGGCAAGTTCCTGCAGGCGGAAGCTGCGTTCAGCCCGTTTGCCGGTGGCCAGAGCGCAATCCCGGCGTCGGAGCGCTTGTATGCCGAAGCGCGCAAGGCGGGCAACACGGTAGCGCACCCCAAGGGCGATTTCTCCGCTGCCTTCATCCAGGAAATGCAGAAGAGCATGGCGGCCTATCTCCTGAACATCAATCAGGACCAGGGTGCCGTGCTGGCGCGCTGGGACAACGCACCGCAACAGCAGTAAAGGCTGTCTTGACGTGCGCCGGGGTTGCGATGCCATCGCGGCCCCGGCTGATGGAAGAAGAACATGAGCAAGAGAAATCACCTCTTATGGTTCGCGCTGCCGGCGCTAGTCCTCTACGCGATATTCGGCATCTATCCGCTGTTCAGCGCGGTCCGGCTGAGCTTCACGAACTTCGGCGGCGTGGGCGCAGAGACCTGGATCGGCTTGAAGAACTACGCAGAGATACTGGCCAATCCGGAGTACTTCAAGGTGCTCAAGGTCACGCTGGCCTATTGCGTGATCGTGGTCGTGATCCAGAACACACTGGGCCTGCTGTTTGCGGCGCTGCTGTTTTCACTGCCCAGGATTCGTAGCGGTGCGCGCGTTGCGTTGCTGGTGCCGAGCATGTACTCGGCGGTGATTGCCGCGTTTGTCTGGCAGTACATCTACTCGCCGCTGGGCGGCGGACTGAATGAATCGCTGAAGGTGCTCGGCCTCGAAAACCTGCAGCAGATCTGGCTTGGGGACCCAGGCATTGCGCTGTTTGCAGTCGCCGCAGTGCAGGTCTGGATGTACGTCGGGTATTCCACTGCGATCTTCCTGGCCGGCTACATGAGCATTCCCGCGGAGCTGTACGACGCCGCACGCATTGACGGCGCCAACGCCTGGCATCGCTTTACGAAGATCGACATCCCGCTGCTGGCGCCGTCGTTCACCGTGAGCATCACGTTGAGCACGATCGGCACGCTCAAGAGTTTCGAGTTACCGCTGGTGCTCACGCAGGGTGGCCCCGACGGTGCGACTACCACGCTCGGCCTGCAGATCTTCAATAGCCTGTTCGGCGAGTACCGCTTTGGTTTCTCCAGCGCCTTGTCCATCGTCATGCTGGTCATGATCGCGACGATTGCTTACGTGCAGAACTGGATGCTTCGCAAACGGGAGCAAGCCCTATGAAAGCCCTCTCCATGACAGCGTCGTCGGGTACGTCCCAACGCCATCCCACGTTCCGAGTCCGCAATGTCCCGGACATGCTGCGCGGTGCGCTGGCCATCGGCATTGCCGGCGTAATCCTGCTGCCCATCGCCTACATGCTGATGATGTCGGTGCGTTCGGGCATGGACATCGCTGCGAACCCGCTGGGGTTTCCGCGCAGCCTGCAGTGGGACAACTACGTGCGCACGTTTGCCGAGATGAACTACTGGCGCAGCGTAGCCAACACGATCGGCATTACTGTGGCGGTAACGGTGCTGGTGTCGGTGATTGCGTCCATGGCGGCGTATCCGCTGGCGAGGCTGCGCTCGAAGTTGTCGAACGCGCTGTACGTGCTGCTCACGCTCGGGTTGACGATCCCGATGTTCGTCAGCCTCACGCCCACCTATCTGCTGCTGCGCAACTTCGGTCTGCTCAACAGCTACGCCGGGATCATCCTCGCCTACACGGTGCTGAACCTGCCACTTGGCGTGTTCTTCTACTGCAGCTTCCTGAAGAGCATTCCGATGGAGTTGGAAGAGGCGGCCATCTTGGACGGATGCACGCCGTGGCAGGTGTATCGCCACGTGATCCTGCCGCTGCTGCGCCCGATTACCGGCACGCTGGCCATGTTCGTCACCCTGCATGTCTGGAACGATCTGGTCTATCCGCTGCTCTTCCTGCAGGACCAGCACAAGTTCCCGATCACGGTGTCGGTGTTCCGCTTCATCGGCACGATGGATGTTGACCCGACCAAGCTGTTCCCGGCGGCCGTTCTGGGCACCTTGCCGCTGCTGGTGATGTTCCTGTTGCTGCAACGTCAGATCGTGGCTGGTATTACCGCTGGCGCGGTGAAGGGGTGAACATGAGCGAACAACAATGCGGCATTGGTGGCCGCGTGGTGGTGGTCACCGGCGGGGGCGCGGGCATTGGCCTCGGCATCGTCAAGGTGCTGGCGCAGCAGGGTGCGCGCGTGGTCATGGCGGAGTGCAACCCAGAGGGCAGCCGTACCAGCGCGGCCCTGTGCGAGCAGGGCCTGGATGTCCGGTTCATCCCATGCGATGTGGGCGACCCCGCAAGCATCGACGCGCTGTTTGCCGAGGTGCGCAGCCACTACCCCAGGCTCGACGGTCTGGTGAACAACGCGGGGCTCACCATCCACGGCGATTTTCTGGAGGCGTCGCTGGAATCGTGGGAGCGCATGGTCAACGTGAACCTGCGCTCGGTGTTTCTGTGCTCGCAGCATGCCGCACGGATGATGGCGGGCGCAGGCGGCGCCATCGTCAACATCTCGTCAAACCACGCGGGGGCCAGCTCCGAAGGGTTTGAGGGCTATGCGGCCACCAAGGGTGGCATTACCGCCATGACCCGTGCGATGGCCTGGAGCCTGGGCAAACACCGCATCCGCGTGAACTCGCTCAGCCCGGGGCTGACCCTGACGGACCACATCGGCCAACTCATGTCGGACAAGCCCGAGCTTGGCCGTTTCTATCACGCACTGCACGCAACGCAACGGATCAACCAACCGGAAGACGTCGGCCAGCTTGCTGCCTTCCTGTTGTCGGATGCGTCCATCAGCCTGACAGGTGCAGACCTGATGGCAGACAACGGTCTGTCTGCCCATCTGTTTAATCGCAGCGGAATTTGAAGATGAAGATCACGAAGCTCGAAGTATTTCCGGTGGCTCCTCGTTGGCAGTTCCTAAAGGTGGAAACGGATGAGGGGATTTCCGGTTGGGGCGAACCCATTGTGGAAGGGCGCGCAGCCACCACGGCCGAAGCCGTGCGTGAGCTGTCCGATTACCTGATCGGTAAGGACCCGCGCCGCATTGAAGACCTGTTCCAGGTGATGTACCGCGGTGGCTTCTATCGCGGTGGCCCGGTGCTAAGCAGCGCCATCTCCGGCATCGAGCAGGCGCTGTGGGACATTAAGGGCAAGGCGCTCGGCGTGCCGGTGTACGAGCTGCTGGGCGGTGCGGTGCGCGACAAGGTTCGGCTGTACGCCCATGTGCCTGGTGCCACGCCGGAAGCGTGCGCTGCTGCAGCAAAAAAGCTGGTGGCATCGGGCTACACCGCGCTGAAGATGGGCGTGGTGTCCGAGACGGACTGGGTGGAGCGGCCTTCCAACATCGATGCAGCCGTCAACCGGTTTGCCGCCGTGCGCGAAGCGGTGGGCCGCGATGTGGGTGTGGGCATCGATTTTCACGGGCGCGTGCGCCGTTCCGTTGCCAAGGTGCTGGCCAAGGCGATCGAGCCGTTCGACCCGATGTTCTATGAAGAGCTGCTGCTGCCTGGCAACACCGATGCACTGCGCGAGGTTGCCCGCAACTGCGCCGTGCCGCTGGCAACGGGGGAGCGCATGTTCACCCGGTGGGACTTCAAGGCCGTGCTGGAAGACGGCGTCGTCGACATCATCCAGCCCGATGTGAGCCACACCGGTGGCATCTGGGAGCTGCGCAAGATCGCTGCGATGGCCGAGGCCTACGACGTGGCCGTCGCCCCGCATTGCCCGCTGGGCCCGATCACGCTCGCGTCGTCGCTGCAGATTGATCTGTGCACGCCCAATGCGTTCATCCAGGAGCAGTCCACCAACGTGGCGTATCACACCGACGACAACGCCATGTTCCGGTACCTCAAGGGCGATCCGTTCAATTTCGAGGCGGGTTTTGTCAACCGTCTGGAAGCGCCGGGCCTGGGCATTGAAGTCAACGAAGAGGCGGTACGCGAGGCGGCCGCCACGGGGCACCGCTGGCGCAATCCGGTTTTCCGTCTTGAAGACGGCTCCGTCGCCGAGTGGTAAGCGCGGCAACACGCAGGAAGAACGATCATGGCAAAAGTGGCACTGCATCACATCGGCAAGCGGTATGACGACGGCACCGAAGTCATTCGCGATGTCAGCCTCGAAATCGAGGATGGGGAATTCATGGTGTTTGTCGGGCCGTCCGGTTGCGGCAAATCGACCATGCTGCGCATGCTGGCGGGCCTGGAAGACATCACGCGCGGCGATCTGCTGATCGGCGAGCGGCGCGTGAACGAGATCGCGCCGTCCAAGCGCGGCATCTCCATGGTGTTCCAGAGCTATGCGCTGTACCCGCACATGTCGGTGTACGACAACATGGCATTTGGCCTGAGGCTGTCCGGTGTCAAGGGCGAAGAGCTTGACCGCGCGGTGCGCAATGCGGCCGAAATCCTGAAGCTCACGCCGTTGCTGGAGCGCCGGCCGAAGGCGCTGTCCGGCGGTCAGCGGCAGCGGGTGGCGATTGGCCGCGCCATCGTTCGCAAGCCCAAGGTGTTCCTGTTCGACGAACCGCTGTCGAACCTGGATGCCGCACTGCGCGTGCAGATGCGCATTGAACTGGCCCGCCTGCACAGCCAGCTCGAAGCCACGATGGTCTACGTGACGCACGACCAGGTAGAGGCCATGACCCTGGGCGACCGCATTGCCGTGTTCAACGCCGGGCGCATCGAACAGGTCGGGCGCCCCCTGGAGCTGTACAACCGGCCCGCCAACAAGTTTGTGGCGACGTTCCTGGGCTCGCCCAGCATGAACATCCTGCCCTGCAGCTTCATGGGTGATAGCGCTGGCGGTGCACGCCGCGCGCTGGTCGGCAATCGTACGGTCATCGGGCTGGGTGAACACCGTCAGGCTGCCGCTACCAACGAGGGTTCCATCGGCATCCGGGCCGAGCACATCGATATCGGCTCGGCCGGCGTGCTTGATATTCCTGCACGCGTGACCTTGATCGAGCACCTCGGCGAGATGGCCATTGCCTACGTTGAGATTGCAGGCCACGCCGAATCGGTGGCAGTCAAGCTGCGCTCGGAAAAGGTCGAGTACGAGATCGGGCAGGAGGTCAGCGTTGGCTTCCCTTCGCAGCACATCTACGTGTTTGATGCCGAAGGCACAGCAGTCTACTGAGCGGTGACACAGACCAGTCGTCCATAACAAAAAAGTCAGTCACGGAACGCAAACGATGCAAGTTCAATTGGTGCAGGCCGCCAACGCAATCCTGGGCGAAGGCCCACTGTGGTGCCCGGATGAGCAGGTGCTCTACTGGATCGACATCCTTCGCCCCGCGGTGTATCGCCATACGCCGGGCGTGGGGCAGACCGGCGTATGGGCGTTGCCCGAAAGCGTGGGTTCCATTGCCCGCCTAGGTGCAGGGCAACTGCTGGTTGCCATGCGCAGTGGCCTGTTTGCGCTGTCTACGGTCGAGGGTTCGCTGACGCGGCTGGCCTCCGTCGAGCACGCCTCTGCCCAGCAGCGCCTCAACGATAGTGCAGTCGATCCTGCAGGGCGCTTCTGGGTCGGCTCCATGCGTGAGGGCGGCCCGAGCTTCGGCAAGCTGTATCGCTTTGGCGGTGGTTCTGCACCGTTCGAACTCGATGATCAATGGGCGTGCCCGAACGGTATCGGCTGGAGCCCAGACGGCACGGTGATGTACGTCACCGATTCGGCCAAGCAGACCATCTGGCGCTATGCCTATTCGGTTGAGCACGGCACGGCCACCGACAAGCAGGTGTTTGCCACCTTCGATGCTGGCACGCCGGATGGCCTGACGGTGGATGCCGAGGGGGGTGTGTGGTCTGCCTTGTGGGACGGCTGGAGCGTCGTCCGGCTGAGCCCCGAAGGCGAACGTGTGACCACGGTGCCGATGCCCGTGCAACGGCCTACCAGCGTGGCCTTTGGTGGCGACGCCCTCCAGACGCTGTATGTGACGTCGGCAAGCATCAATGTCGACACCACCGGGTTGAACGCCGGGCCCTTGGCGGGTGGCCTGTTCGCGGTTGAGACATCGGTGCGTGGACTGCTCAATACGCCGGCCCGTTTGGGGGAGAGGACATTCCTGTGCACGACAGGCGCGGAGGTGCCCGCATGACCGCGCAGGCCGGCCTGATCGCACAGGAAAACACCGTGGACACGGACGCCGTTGCGCCAGCACTGGTTGCGGTCGATTGGGGAACGTCGTCGTTTCGCGCGGCGATTGTGCGGGCAGATGGCACCATTCTTCGTTCCATGTCGGCCGGCAAGGGCATTGCCAAGATTCCTGGGCGAGACTTCAGCCAGGCATTCAGGCAATTGCTGTCCAGTTGGGAGGCGGAACTTGCCTCGTTACCAATCTACCTATGCGGCATGGTCGGCAGCCGCCAGGGCTGGGTGGAAACCACGTATCAGGAGTGTCCTGCGGGCTTTGAAGACATCGCGCGCGGCACGACCCGTTGCAAGATCGACGGCATGGAGTTGCGTTTCATCCCGGGCCTGCACCGGTATGACAATGTGGCCGGGCACGACGTCATGCGGGGTGAAGAGACGCAGGTGATCGGGGGGATGACGCTTGGCCGTGAGCGCATTGTGGTTACGCCGGGCACGCATTCCAAATGGATTCTGACCGAGGGCCAGTCTGTCCGGCACTTCCGTACGTTCATGACGGGCGACATCTTTGCGGCAATGCGTGGTCACACCATCCTCGCGCATTCGATGGACGAGGGCAGCACGCTGGCTTCGCCGGGGGAAGTCAGTTTCGAGCAGGGTGTCCGGCAGGGCTTCCGCACAAACGCGTTGATGGGCGAGCTGTTTTCGGTCCGTACGCGCAGCTTGTTTTCGGAGCCCGGTTTCCACGCGGCCAGCTATTTGTCCGGCCTGCTGATCGGCAGCGAGTTTGCTTCGGGTGTGGCCCTCTATCCGGCAGCCACTCGGGAGGGGGTCACGGTGATCGGGTCCGCCGCGCTGATGCCGTTCTATGTGCGCGCCGCACAGTGCCTGGGCATCGATACGGAAGTCGTGGACGGCGAAGCCAGCGTGCTGGGCTGCTACCGGCTCGCACGATTAAATGGAGAAGCATGGTGATGCAGTCAAAGAACGTAGAGAAGTTTGCGCAGTTGATGGCACGGTGCCCGATTGTCGCAATCCTGCGAGGGGTCCACCCGGATGAAGTGCTGGAGATTGGCGAGGCGCTCATCTCCAACGGCATCGAGATCATCGAGGTGCCACTCAATTCACCGGAGCCCTTCGAGAGCATCCGCCGCTTGCAGGCGCGCTTTGGCGAGACCGCGCTCATTGGCGCGGGCACTGTTGTGACGGTCGAACAGGTGGATCGCGTGCGTGACGCCGGCGGCGCGCTTGTGGTGTCGCCCAATATCAACCCGGCGGTGGTGCGGCGCACGGTTGAAACTGGATTGGTATCGCTGCCTGGTGTTGCAACGCCTAGCGAAGCCTATGTTGCTCTGGAGGCCGGAGCGCACGCGGTGAAGGCGTTTCCGGCGGATCAGATTGGGTGTGTTGCCTTGCAGGCTTGGAAAACCATCCTGCCAGCAGGCACCCGGCTGCTGGCGGTTGGCGGTGTGGACGAGGCGACGTTGCCGCGCTTTCGCGCAGCCGGAATCACGGGTTTTGGGGTGGGCGGGTCGCTGTACAAACCGGGTGCGTTGCCGGAACAGGTCGGGCTGGTGGCAAAAAAGCTGCACAATGCCTGCCTGAACTGAGCGCAAACGCACCGATATCAGGCGTATCCGCTGTGAATCGTGTCCTGCCGCCATTCATGAACACTTCGGTTTTGCATTGAATTTCATGACTGAAAAGAAGAGTGCCCCGACCCTGAGCGACGTCGCCACCGCGGCCAATGTCTCCACGGCGACCGTCTCGAAATACATCAACCGCATCCAGCGTTTCTCGCCGGAGGTGGAGGCGCGGGTTGCCGCCGCCATCAAGGACCTGGGCTACCACTCCAACCCGATGGCGCGATCGATGGTGACGGGGCGCTCCAAGACGCTGGGGTTGTCCATCACGGATATGCACAACCAGTACTTCGCCGGGCTGGTGCAAGGTGCCAACCGCGTGGCAATGAAGCACGGCTACAGCTTGCTGCTGGTGGATAGCGAAGAAAGTGCGAGCCGAGAGCGTCAGTTGCTGGAAGACCTGTGCATGCGTGTCGACGGCCTGATGATCAACTCCAAGCTGCGCCAGGAAGAGATGGAGTGGATTCACGAACTGCCCAAGCCGTTCGTCTTTTTCGATCGGCGCGAGGACAACGGCAAGCAGGAGATTGATTCGCACAACCGCGATGCTGCTTACATGGTGGCCAACTATCTGGTCAAGAGCGGCCATCAGCGGATTGCCTATATCGGCTTCGACAAGTCGCGCGCCGATCAGGAGCGCTACGCCGGTGCTCTGGCTTGCCTTGAGGCTCACCGGCTCGACCTGCCCCGCTACGAGACTGACGCATCGTCTCCGCAAGAGGGCGCCAGAATTTGCTCCAAGATCATGCTGGGTTCGGAGCGCGTGGATGCCGTCATCTGCTTCAACGACATGATCGCGATCGGCTTCCTGAAGCAGGCGTCCGAGCTGGGTTTCTCGGTGCCGGACGACTGCTCGGTGGTTGGCTTCGACAACATCCCTTTCTGCGACTACGTCACCCCCACCCTGACCTCCGTCGACATGGGCGGCGAACGCATGGGGGCGCTGGCTACACAGCACCTGATCGACATTCTCAATGGCAGGGAGTCGAAGGCTTCGCTTCCGGAACCCAAGCTGATCCTGCGCAAGTCCACAAGGGGCCGCAAGCTGGAAATCTAGCCGACCGGTGCGTGAGGCCCTTCCATTCGGATTACGCAATGCGCGACGACGGCGTGAGCGAGGAAACTCGGAGCGATTTCCGCTGGACAGGGAATCGTGGAGGGCATGGATGCTGATCTATCTGATCGAAGGCGATCGCTCGCAGTCGGTGTCTCTGGGCGGCGTGCTCTCCGGAGCGGGCTACATGGTGGCGTGCTATGCCGACGGGGCCGATGCGCTGCGCGCCATGCGACGTACGGCGCCGGACCTCGTCGTACTCGACCGTAAGCTGCCCGATATTGATGGGCTTGAGGTACTCGCCTGGATTCGCCGCCACTATGCCGATACCCCGGTGGTGATGCTCACAAGCGCGGCGCTCGAGTGCGACATCGTCGCGGCGCTGGAGGCCGGCGCCGATGATTACCTCATGAAGCCGGTCAAGCACGCCGAACTGGTGGCGAGGATCAATGCCTTGGTTCGCCGTACCAGGCGCCAGGCCGCCAGGAGCGACGCACAGTCGTTTGGCGCCTACACCGTCAACTACCAGGAGCGACGTGTCCTGATGCACGGCCAGGCTGTCTCGCTCACCCCGAAGGAGTACGAAATTCTGGAGATGCTGGCGCGGAATGTCGGGCGTCTCATGCCGCGTGAAGCCGTGCTGAATCAGATCTGGGGCCAAGTCCACGATCTCACGCACTCCCGATCGTTGGATACCCATATCTATCGGCTGCGGCGGAAACTGCATCTTGGGCAGCAGAGTGGGGTGTCGCTCAGGGTGGTGTATTCCCATGGCTATCGGCTTGAGTGCCATGAAGGGTAGGGTGGCGGCGTTCTTGCCGTCACCCCGCCCCCGGTTGATTGCCTCATCCTGAGGGACAGCCCAGTGCTCGGCCAACTTGCCGTCTTCAATGCGGACGACGCGCGGCGTATAGCCGGCTCTCCGGTGTCGTGCCAAGCGGGCCAACGACGTACGCATGCTCATCGAGTTACGGCATACCGGGCCGCAGGAATCGCGGTGGACAGGTGCGAGAACATTGCCTGCCGCGCGGCTTCATAGGCGTCCCACTTTTCGCGGGCGTGCAATGACGGGATCGTCACCAGCTCGCGCTGATCAAATCCGACCAAAGCGGCGTCGACCATGTCGGGTGCCGACATGACGATTTCCTTGGGCAGATGTTCCAGCGGAAGGCCGCCGATCTGCCAGAAGTCGGTGGCGGTGGCACCGGGTAGCACAGCTTGCACCTGCACCCCCTTGTCTGCGAGTTCGTGGTGCAGTGACTGGCTGAAGGCAAGCACAAACGCCTTGCTGCCGCCGTAGACGCCGTTGAGCTGTTCGGGCGTGATCGCGACGATGGACGCGATGTTGATGACGGCGCCCTTGCCGCGTGCGACAAAGCCTGGCACAGCGGCGTACGTCAGCCGCGTGAGCGCGGTAATGTTCAGGTCGATCATCCGTGTCATTGCGTCGACATTGCTGTCGAGCAGCGGCGTGTGCGTCCCCACGCCTGCGTTGTTGACGAGCAGGGTGATGCTTGCGTCCTGCTTGAGCTTGGCCTCGACGGCCGTCAGCGCTGTGCGATCGTTGAGGTCGGCATCGACAATCTCGACGCTGCGCCCTGTTTCATTGGCGATGCGGTCGGCTAATGCGGCCAGTCGGTTGCGGTTGCGTGCGACCAGAATCAGGTCGTAGCCCCGCCGGGCGAGGCGGTCTGCGTAGATTGCCCCAATGCCTGATGACGCGCCGGTGATCAGGGCCGTACCTTGGTGTGTTTGAGTCATGACGTCACTCCGTTGTGAAGCGGGTTGATGAATGCGTGAATGCATTCTGGCTTCGATCGGCTGTGACTGAAATGACGTATATAGTCGTGATTTAAGACGCGGCTTGATGGAGAACGGACATGCACCGAATCGGCTTTCTGATCAGCGATGGTTTTCAGATCATGGCGCTGGCCAGCCAGTCCGTGTTTGAGTACGCCAACATGACGGCGGGTGAGCCGTTCTATGTCATCAGCAACTTCTCGGTCGGCGGCGGAGAGGTGCGCTCGTCGCTTGGGGTCTCGGTCGGCACGCGATCCCTGCGCGGCAGGGGCGACGTGGACACGTGGATGGTCGCAGGCGTCAATGACCCGGTAATTTCACCGGCCCCTGCCGAGATCCTCGCGTTCCTGCGCAAGGGGGGCCGCCGGGCCAGGCGTGTTGCCGGCATTTGTACCGGCGCCTTCGTGCTGGCGGAGGCAGGTTTGCTGGCGCAGCGTCGCGCCACGACGCATTGGGCGTACGGGCGGGAAATGCAGAGGCGTTTTCCGGACATCCACGTCGAGGAAGACCGCATCTACATCGTCGATGGCCCGATCTGGACGTCTGCCGGCATGACGGCAGGCCTGGATCTGGCGCTTGCAATGGTGGAGAAGGATCTGGGCGCGGACATGGCCCGCTCTGTGGCGCACAAGCTGGTCATGCATCAGCGCCGGGCGGGCGGACAGTCGCAGCATTCCGAAATGCTCGATCTCGCGCCAAAGTCGGATCGGATCCAGAACGCGCTGAACTATGCACGTCAAAATCTGCACCGTTCACTGACCGTGGAAGAACTGGCCGAGACCATCCATCTGAGCCCGCGCCAGTTCAGTCGCGTGTTTACGCAGGAAACGGGGCAGTCGCCCGCCAAGGCGATCGAGGGACTGCGGTTGGAGGCGGCCCGGCTGATGATCGAGCAAGGCCGGCATCCGCTGGATGTCATTGCCAGGGAAACCG
Source organism: Ralstonia flaminis (assembly GCF_958415495.1). Lineage (NCBI taxonomy): Bacteria > Pseudomonadati > Pseudomonadota > Betaproteobacteria > Burkholderiales > Burkholderiaceae > Ralstonia > Ralstonia flaminis. Next base: position 65,289 of record NZ_CATZLL010000011.1, read on the forward strand.
GCTTCCGAGATCGCCGCCATATGCGTGAGGCGTTCATGCGTGGCTTTGGCCGCCCACCTCAGGCGGTTAGGCGGGACGCGCGCATGGGCGACTGAGACCCTGCCATCGGTACGTTGCCGCAGAGGCGGTTGTCCTCAGTCATCGCAACCAAGCCGCGCATCCTGTCATACACTCACGCGCGCCTTCTGTCGTAGAACAACCCAACAATACAAACAGATGACTGTCCTCCTTAACGTATCAGCTCAATCCGGCAGCACAGCAGGCATGCCGCCTGACATGAGGCGCAACGGGGGCATCGGGCGCCAGCGATTCCCGTTGCGCAACGCATTGATTTCCACGGCACTTGCGCTGGGGTTCTTGCAAGTTGCGGGACTGGCCGCTGCCTCGACAGGCCCGGGCGCCTCCTGCGAGACCTGGGTGGGTGACTTCGCCACCAAGCAGGGTGCCCCCGCTTTTTTCCGGATCGAGCACAACGACCAAGGCTTTGTTGCGCGCACCAAGCAGGCCGATGGCAGTTGGAGTGCGGAGACCGTCGAGCTGGTGGACGTAACCCACAAGCCAGAGCTGGAGATTTCCTTCGCTCATGGTTGCGTGCTGGCTGGCGCCGGAGCGCTGTTGATCGAAGCCCCGAAGGGCACGGCCTACCAGGCCACGTCGATCACCGGGCGCAATTTCAGCACGTACCACATGGGTACGGATGCGCTGATGCTGGTCATGCAGGGCTTTCAGGTTGACGGGCGCGATCTGTACCGTGTGGCGGCCGAAGGCGCATCGCCGACACCGCTGCCGCCATTGCCCAAGGCGGTTCCCGGCAAAGAGGTGTCGAGCTTTGCTTGTCCTGGCCTACGCCCGCCCGCCATCACGCAGGCTGCCTTCGATGCCTTGCCTGCCGACTATCGCAAACGCTTCGACGGGCTGAGGCCCGATCGGCAGGCGGAAGTGATCTGCGGTCAGCGCCTCAATGATCTGCTCAGCCTTGACACGTTCACCAGCGTTGGCCTGCACGCGGATCGCGCAGCGACGCTCGCCGAGGCGCAGATCCTACTCAAGGCGGGGGAAGCGCCCCGTGACGAAGCGGGCAAAGACACATGGTGGCCGGCAGCACGCCACTGGTTGATGCGCAACACCCCGTTGTTCGATACCGACCCGCCTGTCCCGCTTCAGGCCGAGTATTTCGCCGCATTCAACGAAGACATCCTGCCGCGGCTGCCAAAGGCTCCGGCCGACGACACTCAGAGCGTGAAAGATGTGGTTCGGTACACACTTGCCATGCCGCAGGCGCAGGCGACCCACGCACTCGCCGGGTTGCAAGCGCTGGGCGCGTTGGATGCGCTGGTATCTGGTGGCACGGTTGCCCATGCTGTGTTGCAGTGGGCGCTCGAGCCGCAGGTTGCCGACGCGGTATTCGAGACGATCTACAAGGCCGCCAAGGTGCAGCCGCGCGATGCCAGCACGCTGTTCATTCCGGTCATTGACACGAAGAACGCGGTTGGTGTGGATCGCCTGCTCAAGCATGGTCTTGATCCGCGCGATGCGAAGGTGCTGTTGCGCGCGCGTGCGCAGCCGGCCCTGTATACAACCTTGCTGGACGCTGCATTCCAGCGTGCCAAGTCGGCCGGCGGCAAGCTGTCGCCCGACGTGGTTGATCCGTTGGTTCAGGCGGAACTGCGCAATGGCAAGACGATCAACTGGAGCGCCGTCGAGCCGTTGCTCAGCCATGGCGGTGACGTGTCTCGCAGTTTTATCACCGGTGTGGAGCGTGACAATGCGTCGCTTGCCTTTTTTGCCCGCAGTGCGCCAGACAAATTCCTGGACCTGCTCAATCACGGCTTGCGTGTTGATTTGCCGTATCCGGTTGGAGGCAATGCGCTGCTGACCCGTTATCTGCGTCTGAACATCGCCTGGATGCCGGATGGGCCGAGACCCGATCTGGTCGAGGCGATGCTCAAGCGCCACAACAATGCGGTAACCGGCAAGCCATGTACCGACTGTGCCTACGATCCCCTTGGCATTGCACTCGGCAATCAAGGGCCCAACAGCGTTGCAGTGCTCAAGGTGCTGCTGCGCTACGGTGCCGACCCCAACACGCCCGACACCAAGGGATTTCCTGCTTTCACCTACGCGATCATGGATGACCGCGTCGATATGCTCGAGGCCATGATGCAGGGTCCCAAGGCGCTCAATCTGAAACTGACCGATCCCAATGGGTTCAGCTTGTTGGCGCTGGCGCGCTGCTACGACGCCAACAAGGCAGCGGACTGGCTAAGCCAGCATGGAGCGGGCCAGCCGGATCAGGGCTATGCTGCCTGTCGCGAGGGGCTTGCCGCACAACGCAAGAAGGGTTGATTGCCGGCGTACGGCCCACTAGCGCTGGCAGAGGTCGATTCATGCTCGGAACATGCCTCTGCCAGCACGTCTGCGGTCAGTTCTTGTGGCTGCCGAATCGACGCCCTTGGTCGAATAGCGTTGCGACAGCAACCATCAGCCCGGAACAGATCAGGATAACGACGACCCCACCTGTGGCATGCGTCGTCGATTGCGCAACCATGGACAACGCCCACAGTGGTGCCAATCCTCCCGCCAAGGCCGTACCGATTTCGCGCCCCGATCCGACACCGGTCGAACGGCTCTGCACTGGAAACTGGCGGCTCAGGAACGACCCCTGCGGTGCAAACATCATTGGTGCCAGAACGCCGGTGCCAATGACCATGGCCCAGTAGATTGCTGTGCTGGCACCCGTTCCCAGCAGCGAGAGGAAGGGGTAGGCAAACAGCGCAGACAGCATGCCACCCACCATCAACACCTTCTTGCTGCTGAACTTGTCGCACATCCAGCCGAAGAGCGGCACCGTCACAATGGCAACCAAGCTGGCCAAGGTCACCGACAGCGACGTGACGCTGGCCGGTACGCCCTTGAACTGGGTGAGATAGGCCAGAGAGAACGTCTTGAAGATATAGCTGATGGCGTTGTATCCAACAGCGATGAAAAAGACGACGCCAAGACCCTTGAAATGCGAGGTCAGCAACGTTCGAATCGGCTTTTCCTGGCGATGGCTCTCTTCAAAAGACGCGTATTCCGGTGTTTCGGGCAGGCTCCTGCGTACCCACATCCCGACCAGCACCAAGACAAAGCTCAGAAGGAAGGGAATGCGCCATCCGCCAGCAAGCAGGAATCGATCCCCCGCCATCGTGAGCAGGTAGACGGTCAGCGATGAAAGCAGCAGGCCCAGGTTCAAGCCCAGCGCGGGCCATGATCCTTGGCGGCCTTTACGGTTCTCTGCGGCATGTTCGTACGAAGTCACTGCGGCGCCGGCCAACTCGGCACCGGCTCCCAAGCCCTGGATGATTCGAATCAGCACAAGCAGCAGCGGTGCCCAGAAGCCGATGGATGCATAAGTCGGGATCAGGCCGATTGCCGTTGTGCACAATCCCATCAGGCAGAACGTGACAAACAGCATTTTCTTGCGGCCGTACCTGTCACCGAAGTAGCCGAAAAAAATGCCGCCGATGGGCCGCGCAACAAAGCCGATCGCGAAGGTGGCGAACGCCTGCAGCGTGGCATTGGTTGGGTTGGACGTATCAAAGAAGATCTTGCTGAAGACGATCGACGCCATCGTGGCGTACAGATAGAAGTCGTACCACTCCAGCATTGAGCCAACGATCGTGGCGGTGGCCACTTTCCTCAGTCGTGTCTTGCTGTCAGCAGGGGATTCAAGGCGAAGTGCTTGCATTGTGTCTCTGTTTTTAATGTGTGTTTTTATCATTCCGGGTGGAATGGATCTCTCGTTGTCTTTCCTATCTGCCGACAACCTCCGGGGTACCGCTCAGGCGCGGCGGCGCACGATGTGCTGTTGCCCGAGTTCGAAGCAACGCGTCACGCCGAGCATGGCCAGGTTGCGGTCGACCTCATCACGCAGCAAGCCGATGGCGTGAGCGACGCCGGCCTCGCCCGCCACGGCCGCGGCGTAGTTGAAGGGGCGACCCACGAGCACCATGCGCGCACCCAGCGCCAAGGCTTTGAGCACGTCTGAGCCGCGACGAAAGCCGCTGTCGATGAGTACTGGGTAATCGGGTCCTACGGCGGCCACCACGGCCTCAAGAACGCGCATGGGGGAGGCCGCACCATCGAGCTGGCGGCCGCCGTGGTTGGACAGCACGATGCCATCGGCGCCCACCCGTCGGGCCTCCAATGCGTCTTCCACGCTGAGCAGCCCCTTGACCACCAGCGGCCCCTTCCAGCGGCGGCGAATGGCTTCAATGTGGCGCCAGGTCAGGTGGTCACGCGCCGAGAAGTCGCGCAGCACGGTGGACGACATGATCGGCGCCCCGCGCGTGGCGAAGGAATTCTCAAAATGCGGCATGCCGTGGCGCAGCAGCGTGCGCAGGAAGGTGCCCGCCACCCAGCCTGGTCGCACCATGCCATCCCAGACCAGGCGCAGGCTGGGGCGCAGCGGCGTAGAAAAGCCGGTGCGGATGTTGTTCTCGCGGTTGGCCGAAATGGGGATGTCCACCGTCACCATCAGCGTGCCGAAGCCAGCGCGCTCCACGCGGTCGATCAGTGCATCGATACGTGCCTGGTCGCCCGGTATGTACGCCTGGAACCAAGTGGCCGGGCATTCGCGCGCCACCTCTTCCATGGGGATCAGCGACGTCCCGCTCATGACGGACACGATGTCTGCCTGTTGTGCCGCACGTGCCAGCACCAGATCGCCCCGGTAGGTGGTCAGTGCGTTGATACCCATCGGCGCAATGCCGAACGGGCTGCTGTAGCAGTGGCCGAACAGTTCCACTGCCTGCGAGCGTTTCGAGACATCGCGCAGCACGCGGGTGGAGAACGCGTAGTCGTCAAATACCTCCCGGTTGTCGCGCAGCGAGCCGTTGTCCTCGGCCGCGCCCGCGATGTAGCCGAAGATGGGGCGAGGCAGGCGCCGACGCGCTGCGGCCTCGAAGTCGTGCAGCGACAGCATGTTGCGCAGCGCGGCGGGCAGGGTCACGGATGAGGGTTCAGCGTAGGAAGCCATGGGGAATGCGGATTGCTCCAAAAAGCTGCGACACTGTAGGGCGACGGTTTTGCGAATTAAAGCGAAATATTTAGAATGACTATGTTCGCTTTTAAGAAACAAAATCACGATGCCTCAACCGTCGATCAAGCAGCTTGAAGCCTTCTGGTGGGCTGCAACCTGCGCCAATTTCGCCACTGCGGCCGAGCGTGTGCACCTGTCGGTGTCGTCGCTGTCTAAGCGCATTGCTGAGCTTGAAGCGACGCTGGGCCAGTCGCTGTTTGACCGCAGCGGCCATCGCGCGGCACTCACCGAGGCAGGCGAGCGCCTGCTGCCCGCCGCGCTTGGTGTGCTCAATGCCATGGCGGCGCTGGGCCAGACACTGGATGCGCGGGCCGAGCTCACGGGTCACTGCCGCTTTGGGGTGGGTGACCTTTCCGCGCTGACCTGGTTACCGGCCTTTGTGGCGGCGGCGCGGCAAGCGCATCCGCAGTTGGGGTTGGAGCCATACGTGGATGTGGGGGGCGTGCTGGAACGCCGCCTGGCGGATGGCGAACTGGACTTTGCCGTGATTGCGGGCCGGTCTTCGCGCAGCGAGCTGCTGTCGCAGCCTGTGGGTGCCGCCCACTTTGCCTGGGCCGCCGCCCCCAGCCTGCCGGGCGCAGGCCGCCAGGACGCGGTCGCGCTGCTACAACGCCACCCGCTGGTCACGCTGCCGGCCGGCGCTGGCACCACGCGGCTGCTGGACGACTGGTTGCTGGCCAACCGTGCCACGGTGCAAGAGCGCATTGTGTGCAACAGCTGGGGCGCCGTGGCGGGCATGCTGCGGCAGGGCGTGGGCGTGGGGTTTTTGCCCGCGTACTGGGTGCGTGCGCTGAACTTGCGCGCGGTGGGGGCACGTACCCCGCTGGCGCCGTTGCACTATGCCTTCCAGTGGCGGCGCGGAGATGCGCGTGCGCTGATCGCGGCCATGCAGCCGTTGGCGCAGGCGCAGGTGGATTTTTCTGTTGCTCCTGGGGTTGCTGGCGCGTTGAGCCTGTGATGCATCGATGGTCGGCAGGCGCTGACCATCAACCAACGCGGGTTGGAGCCCCACAGGCTTGCTCGCTCTACAGCGTTCGTGCCGGCCTGCAACGCAACGGGCTAAGGCAGCACACATCCACCAAGCGGTTGCGCGTCAGCGCGCGCGGCGTCCTATTCTTCAACCTCGCTGCGCACCATCAGCACAGGCTTGTTGGTCTTGCGAACGACACCTTCGGCCACGCTGCCCAGGACCAGATGGTTGAGCCCACGCCGGCCGTGCGTGCCGAGCACGATCAGGTCCGCTCCGGTTTCGTTCGCTTCTGCCACGATCGTCGTCGAGATCTGGCCGGGGGCGATACCCTTTTCCAGCAGTTTGGTCGAGTGTTTGACGCCAGCTGTTTCCAGCTTGCTTGCTGCGCTGGCCAGGGTTTCCCGACCTACCTCAAGCACGCGCTTTGCGTAGGCAATTGCATCGCAGCCGACCATGTCGAAGGTCAGGTCTGAACTGTCAGCCACAAACAAGGCCTCGACCTCTGCGCCGGTGGCTTTGCCTACGACAATGGCCTGATGCAGCGCAAGGAGCGATGCATGACTTCCATCGATAGCGAGCAGGATGCGTTGGTACATGGTGGCCTCCAAAGGGATCATGCGGGACGGTGCCGCTTGTCATCAGCGTAGCCCGCATGGTGGGATTCCCATTGACGCACATCAACGCTTATCAGGCGCGACCCTCAACACTGCGGCGCCGGCAACGCGCCCCGTGCGCAGGTCATCCAGCGCGGCGTTGGCATCTTGCAGCCGGTACGTTGTGACATGCACCTTTAACGGGATTGCCGATGCCACCTGCATCAGCGCAAGGCCATCCGCGCGGGTCAGATTGGCCACCGACATGAGTTTGCGTTCCTCCCACAGCAGCCGGTACGGGAACGACGGAATATCGCTCATGTGAATGCCGCCACAGACCACGGCACCACCCTTGGCGACAGCTAGCAGGGCTTGTGGTATGAGCGCCCCAACCGGAGCAAAGATCAAGGCCGCATCCAGCAACTCCGGCGCGGATTGGTCGCTCGATCCAGCCCAACTGGCGCCTGTCTCCAGGGCAAGCTGCTGTGCAGCTGTGTCTGCGGGGCGTGTGAAGGCGAAGACTTTGCGCTGCTCCGCCACGGCAATCTGGGTGACCAGGTGGGCTGCCGCGCCAAAGCCATAGATGCCGATTCGACGTGCATCTCCAGCCATGCGTAGCGTCCGATAGCCGATCAGACCGGCGCACAGCAGCGGGGCCGCATGCGCGTCGTCATACCGCTGTGGAATCGGCAGGCAGTACCGGGCATCGCAGACCACGTACTCGGCATAGCCGCCATCACGCGTGTAGCCCGTGAAGGCGGGGTGGTCGCACAGGTTCTCGTGCCCGCTCAAGCAGAACGGGCAGGCGCCGCATGTCCAGCCAAGCCAGGGCACGCCAACTCGCTCACCCGGCGCTGGCGAAGAAACGCCTGGGCCACAGGACTCGACGACACCCACGATTTCGTGGCCGGGAATGAGCGATGCCTTGGGATGCGGAAGTTCACCATCCACGATGTGCAGGTCGGTACGGCAGACTCCACACACGGACACGGTGATCCGGACTTCTCCCGGCCCGGGAGCCGGCACAGGCACCTCTCGCCACTGCAGTGGCGCCGCCGTGCTTTCGTGGACCATGGCTCGCATGGATTCTCGCATTGGCGTCTCCAGACGCACCGCACCCGGTCAGTCCGGAGGGTGCGGAACGCTCAGTCTCGGCCGATGCCCATCATCCAATAGACCGGACACATGCGGATGAGGCCGGTGATCAGAGGCACCAGGCCAAGCCATCCAACCCAGGCCGGTACCTTGCTGAACAGCGCCAGCAGAATCATCACGACGCCGATGAGGATGCGAACGATACGGTCGGCTGTTCCAACATTGGGAAACATGGCTGCACTCCTACTGATGAAACGAAATAGGGCGGACGTCCGAAACAGTTAGCGGAGACAGGGTTTCGGAACCATGGTCGGTGCATCGGTCGCGGCCGAGAATGCCGGCCAGCAGCGTCCATTCGCCGCCTATCGCGCGGATAGTGTCATCCAGGGTCAGCATGCCGATGAGCTGCTGCTGATCGTCAATCACCGCAAGGCGGTGCAGGCCGTGACCGAGCATGGTGCGCAGTGCCTCGCTGATGACCGCATGTCCCTGAATGGTCAGCACGCCGCGCGTCATGACTTCGGACACGGTGGTTTGCGCGCAATCGGCCTGGCTGGCAATGCCGTGTACCACCATGTCGCGGTCCGTCACGATGCCGACAACCCGCATGCCTGTGACGACGTGTTCTGTCACGAACAACGCCCGCAGGCATTGGTCTCGCATCAGGCGTGCGACCGTCTGCAGCGTTGCGGAGACCGGAACGTGGACGATGCGGCGCGAGCAAATCTCATTGACCCTCATGCTGGACTCCGATGCGCGTACGTGTTCACTATAAGAACGGACAAGTTCCAGAAGTTGATCCCGCACAAGATGTTGTCGTCCTCCGTTGCAGGAGGGGGATCTGTGGGCAACAGAAAAGTCTAGTGAAAGGTGCGCAGTGGTTTTTGAGGTAGATCAAGCGGCCGCACCCTCTTCACGCATGGGAAAACGCTGATGTAAATCAAGGGGCAATCCATCCGGTGGTCCAACATGGAGTCACGTTAGCCCGTGCTCGGGCGCTCGGCCGATTCAATATGGAGGCGCATCATGTACGACAGGATCCTGGTAGCGGTAGACGGCAGTCCAACGGCGGATCGGGCTTTGGACGAGGCCATACAGCTTGCCCTGAAGCTCGACGCGGAGCTGATCATTGCTCACGTGATCGACAACAACTACCTGAGGTACGACGTCGGTTATATCGACGTGGCCGGGTTTACCGAGATGCTGATCGAGTCCGGCAAGCAGATCGTAGCGAGTGCAAAAGCCACGGCGGAGAAAGCCGGTGCACGCGTCAAGACGCAGCTCGTGAACGACCCGCTTGGCGCCTTTGATGTGGGCTATGCGATCGAACAGGCCGCTCGCGACGCCGACGCCAAGCTGCTGGTGCTCGGAACGCATGGCCGACGCGGCTTCCGCCGGATCTTGCTCGGTAGCGTGGCGGAAAGCGTCACGCGACAAAGCACGCTGCCGGTGCTGCTGGTGCGGGCCGTTCCGCCTGAAACCGAGCGCGCGGGCACCGAACCGCTGACGAACCTTGCCATTGCCTAGTGCGTTCTTCTTTTGACTCAGAGCGAGGATCGATCATGACTTATGCCAGCGTGATGGTGCATCTGGATGCCAGCGAGCGCGCGGTGCGCCGCCTCAGTCTTGCCGCGTGCTACGCACAGGCGCACCACGCAAAGCTCATCGCTGTCTACGCAAGCTTTGCGCCAAGCCCGAACTGGTTCTACCGGATGGAAGGCGCAGCGCATTACCTGGAAGAAGACCGCAACCGGCGCGACCGTGTTCGGGACGTTGTGCATGCGCGTTTTCGTGAGGCGATGCAATCCGTTCCTGTGGAGACGGGATGGCGGTCAGTCGACGGTGATCCGCTGGCTGAGGTGTTGCGCCAGGCTCGTGAGGCGGACCTGCTGGTGGTCGGCCAGGAAGACACCAGCGACGCCGAGAGTTTTGTTGCCCCCGATTTTGTTGAAACGCTGATCCTTGAGTCAGGCCGGCCGGTACTGGTCGTGCCGTATGCCGGCCGCTTTACGAGTGTGGCGCAGCGAGTGCTGGTGGGGTGGAGCGGTGGCCGGGAGTCGGCACGTGCACTGCATGATGCGATGCCGTTGATGTCTGGAAACACCGTACAAGTCCTGCAAATGACGGGTGACCGGCCGCAGCATTGGGCGGAGGACACGACAGTGGGCCAGGTCGCCCGCGCGCTGCTGGCACATGGCATTGAGGCCAAGGTTGAGGAGGCACGTTGTGTGGATTCCGACGTGGCGATTGGCGAGATGCTGCTATCGCGCGCTGCCGATTTCGGTGCCGACCTGATCGTGATGGGGGCCTACGGGCACGGCCGTCTGCGCGAACTCGTGCTCGGCGGGGTGACTCGCACGCTGCTCAAGACGATGACCGTGCCGGTCTTGATGTCCCACTGAGTCCTGACACTATTCCAGGAGATCGCCATGAAGAACGACATCCAGCTCAAGAGCGATGTGGAGGAGGAGTTGCAATGGGATCCGGCTGTCGATGCCGACCGGTTTGCCATTCGCGTCAAGAACGGCGTCGTCACGATCTCAGGCAGCGCCGATAGCTTTGCGGACAAGCATGCCGCGGAGGAAGCGATTCGCCGCGTGTCGGGTGTGACCGCGCTCGTTGTGCACGTGCAGGTGCGCGTGCCGCCCGATATGCGGCGTCCGGATGAGGAGATTGCCCAGGCCATCGGCGACGCACTCCATTGGAACACTGCCGTGCCTGCTGATGCCATCCACGTCACGGTCGAGGATGGTGCCGTGACCTTGCGGGGCAAGGTCGATCAGGATTTCCAGCGTCGTGCGGCACTGGATGCCGTACAACGCGTGCGCGGTGTGACATCGGTTGCCAATGCGCTGACGCTGCATGAGGTTGCGGGCCCGGCAGACCTGTCCGAGCGCATCGTCAAGGCGCTGCAGCGCCAGGCTGTTCTCGATGCCGCACGGATCAATGTCGTGGTGGCGGATGGCACGGTCACGCTGTACGGCCCCCTGCGCAATCTGCATGAGTGCCGCGCCGCGCGAGAGGCCGCCATGGATGCTCCTGGGGTGCACGCCGTGATCGACCATCTTTGGGTGGGCACCTGACCGAGTTGGGCGCACCTTTCTCCTTGATCCAATCCAGACATCTGCCATGGAAAAGAACCTGATCGTCTACTACTCGCGCACCGGCACGGCACGCCAGGTGGCTGAACTGATGGCGGCGCAAAGCGGTTGGCAGCTTGCCGAAGTTGCGGACGCGTATCCGCGTGCCGGTTTTCTTGGCGATCTGCGCTGCGTGATTGAAGCGCTGTTGCACAAGCGCGCCAAGTATCACTACGAAGGACCACCGCTGGATGAGGTCGACCAAGTTGTTGTGCTGGCGCCCATTTGGATGGGCCACCTGGCCTCGCCGATGCGGGATTTCCTGGCGGATCAATCGCCGTTCTCGGCAAACCTGTCGGTGATCTGCGTCATGGCATCGCGCGGGGCGTTCCGCGCCATTGAAGAGGTCGCGCGCATCACCTCTGCCATTCCGGCACCGGTCCTGGCACTTTGCCAGCGTGACGTGCTCAGCGGTCTTTCCCAGCAGGAGATCGCGGGATTTATTGAACAAGTACAGACCGCCGGCAAGTGGGAGCAATCCAGGCGCCGGCCGGCTTGGCTCTCACCAACAGAAGCCTGAAACCTAAGCAGGGATGGCGCATCGGATCGACCGCAGGAGAGTGTGCATGCATCGCTTTACCGAGGAGCAATGGACGCGCCTCAACACATTGCTCGATGAACAGGAGGCGCGCACGCAGCGTCAACTGGCAACACTGCGCGCGGCGACCAAACCAGCCTCTCACGAGGCACCGCTCGAGAATGCAGACCTGGCGGATCAAGAAGCTGGAGACCAGGCGAACGACATCATGCTTGTTCACTACAGGAACGAGCTTGCGCAGGTCGATGCCACACGACAACGCATGCAGGAGGAGCAGTACGGTATCTGTGTGGATTGCGGCGAGGCGATTCCATTCTTGCGCCTGCAAGCGCAGCCAACCGCGCTGCGCTGCCTGACCTGTCAAGCCGAGCGAGAACGAGGATGGGGCTAGCGCGCAAACTTAAGTACGGTAGGAGTGAGGTATGAAAAGCGACCTGGGTATCAAGCAAGACGTCAATGACGAACTGCTTTGGGAGCCTGCTGTGGATGCGGCAGGCGTGGGGGTGGAGGTCGACCACGGGGTGGTGACACTCACCGGCCACGTACGCAGCTATCTGGAGAAAGTGGCGGCCGAGCATGCCGCTGAACGCGTTGCGGGTGTACGTGGCGTGGTTCAGAAGATTGAAGTGCGATTGCCCGGCACACATACGGATGCGGACGTTGCCGAAGCGGCCCGCTCAGCGATTGAATGGCATTCCAGCCTGCCATCCAATCGCATCGAGGTTCTGGTGGAGAACGGGTGGGTGACGCTCTCGGGCGAACTGGATTGGCCGTACCAGTGTGAGCTGGCGGCGCACGCAGTCGGCGCATTGCGTGGCGTGGCCGGGTTGATCAACCGTCTGACGGTCAAGTCGCGCGTGGTGCCTGCCAATATTACGCAGCAGATCGGCGCGGCGCTCCAGCGCCATGCCGCGCGCGAGGCCAACCATATCCAAGTGTCGGTCCAGGGTGGAACGGTGACGCTCAGCGGCCGTGTCGATTCTGCGTCAGAACGCAAGGCGGCCAAGGGCGCTGCATGGTCGGCGCCCGGCGTGACGGAAGTCATCGACCATCTGCAGCTCGCGCCTTGATGACAGGGCAGCGCCGCCCGCTGCATCAACGGTGGCGCTTGCCTTCTATCGCGCGGCTATAGTTCACTGAGCGCCGATTTCTTCACGATCCCAATCTGCTTGCCACTCACCGCGATCCAGCCTTCGCGTTGGAACCGCGACAACGCGCGGCTGACAGTTTCCAGTTGCATGCCCAGATAGCTGCCGATCTCCTCGCGCGTCATCCGCAGCGTAAAGCTGGACCCGGAATAGCCCCGGTCTTGCATGCGCGTGGATAGATTGAGCAGGAACGTCGCGACGCGCGTCTCTGCGGTCAGCCCCGCCAGCAGCAACATCAACCCGGATTCGCGCACGATTTCTTCCGCCATCAGTTGGTGAAGCCGGCGCTGCAGCGGACGAATGTCCTGGCACAGGTCTTCAACACAGTGGAATGGCATGGAGCAGACGGTGCTGTCTTCCAGGGCAACTGCGTCACACGTGTGACGATCAGCGGCAATGCCGTCCAGACCGAGGGTTTCCCCTGACAATTGGAAGCCCGTAACGTGGCTCGTGCCATTGGGGTGAGATACGACCGTCTTGAAGGAGCCGGAGCGGATGGCATACAGCGCATGAAAGGTGTCGCCGGCGCGGAACAGCGATTCGCCTTTGCCGACTTTTCGCCAGGTATGAACCATCCGGTCCAGCCTTTCCTGTTGCGCGGATGGCACAGCCCCAGTAATGCACGCCCAGTGCATCACGCAGTTTGCGCATGGGCTGGCCGACGCCAGGCCGGCAGTTTGGCCACCCTGGGTTGCATCACGCACCAGCTTGAGTTGACGCGGGGCCAATGGGCGGACGACGTCGACAGATGTCTGGCTTTTGAGAGAGCTCGGAATCATGGGGCCTCCGGAGGGCATGCGCTGTATGTGATTCCCGCACTTGGTTTAGGGGCGGCGGGATCGGTCACCGCATGAAGCCGAAGCTCGGTGTCCGTATGCTCAGTATCGAAGGCCAGCGGCTTGCGCGAAATCAGGCAGCGCTGAGATGCATGTCGGCATAGGCTGCGGCGCTGTCAGGCATCCCTGACAGCATCGACGGGTTTTTCCTGAGGCTTCTCCATCACACGGCTAGTATCTCCTGCCGTCTGAATGGGCTATGTTTGATGCCATCTCGGCCCTTCTGGTGACATGTGTGGTGGAGCAAGACAGCCCTTTCTCAAAGGCGTCGCGCAGGCGCCTGTTGCTATCGCGTTCCACACCGGCCGAGCTGATGGCGGGCGGGTTGGCCATTCTGCTGCTGGCTGCGTCAGTTACCTGGCTTGCCATGGCGCTCCAGGCGCGGGACGCACCGTTTGTATTGTTGGCCCTGGCAAGCATTGCCGCTGTTCTGGCACTTGTCTTCTATTGGCTGCGACTTCGCGCGTTGCGCGCAGCGGTCGCGAAGGATCTCACCGATCTGGAGAAGAGTGAGGCCCGGTTGGCGGGCATCATCCGCTCCTCCATGGAGGCGATCATCTCGGTGGACGATACCCAGCGCATCGTTCTGTTCAATCCCATGGCGGAAACCCTGTTCGGATGCCCGGCAAAACATGCTGTCGGCCGCCCGCTGTCTGACTTCATGCCCGAGCGGTTTCGGGGTGCACACGAGGCGCATGTGCGGCGCTTTGGCGTGACTGGCGTATCAGAGCGCCAGATGGGCAAGCAGCGCCCGTTGTTCGCTCTGCACGCCGACGGCCGTGAATTCCCCATCGAAGCCTCGATCTCGCAGATTGAGGTGAATGGAGGCAAGCTTTTCACCGTGATGCTGCGCGACACCACGGAGCGCGTGCGAGCGGAAGCGGCGCTGCGGCGCTCGCAAGAAGAACTCCAGCATCTATCGGACAGCATTCTGGCGTCGCGAGAAGAAGAACGGCGTCGCATCGCACGTGAACTGCACGATGACCTTGGGCAGCGCCTGAGTGCGCTCAAGATGGATATTTCGCTGCTGGCAGCGGATCTGCAGGCCGGGGCAAGTGACAGGGCGTTGGTCTCGCAGACAGAGGCCATGCAGCGCGTGATTGACGAGACCATCGCAGCGGTCCGGCAGATTTCTGCCGATCTTCGCCCGCCGTTGCTCGATGAACTGGGGCTGGTGCCCGCCATCGAATGGATTGCCAAGAACTTTCGCCAGCGCTTTGGACTGATCGTCAACGTACACGCTCAGGAGACGCGGCTGCAGGAGCATGCGGCAATCTCGGTGTTTCGGATTGTGCAGGAGGCCCTCAATAACGTGGTGCGCCATGCTGACGCTACCCGTGTTGATATCGAATTTGCGCGGCAGGATGACATGCTCGAACTCTCAATCCAGGACAACGGCCGTGGCTGGAGCGGGGGGCCACCCGCATCGGGTGAGCGCAAACCGCTGGGGCTGCTGGGCATACGCGAGCGTGCTCGGCAACTGGGCGGTCAGGCTTCCATCACGCATACACCCAACAACGGCTTTCGATTGAGCGTGCGCTTTCCTGCCTTCCATGAGGTGACCGAGGAGATCGGACCATGATCCGCGTGATGATTGCCGATGACCACGCTGTCATGCGCGACGGCGTACGCCATATCCTGGAGCGCGCCGGTGATTTCGATGTCGCCTGCGAAGCGTCCGACGGGACCCAGGTGCTGCAGCTTGTGCGTGAGCACCAGCCGCAGGTGATCGTGCTCGATCTATCAATGCCGGGGCGTAGCGGCCTGGATCTGCTGCGTCAACTGCACGACGATCATCCGACGGTGCGTGTGCTGGTGCTGACCATGCATGCCGAAGAACAGTATGTGGCGCGCGCTTTCCGTGCTGGGGCAGCTGCCTATCTGACCAAGGAAAGCGCCGCAACCGAACTGGTGACCGCGCTGCAAAAGGTGGCACGTGGCGGCACGTATGTCAGCCCGGCCATGGCCGAAAAGCTTGCACACAGCCTGGGTGAAGCCAGCGAAGAGGCTGCGCACACCCGCCTGTCCGACCGGGAGATGGAGGTCTACCGCCGGCTGGTACGCGGGGAACCGCTGACCGAGATTGCCGCCAGCCTGTGTGTCAGCGCCAAGACCATCAGCACCTACAAGATGCGGCTGATGGACAAGCTGCAGGTGTCCAGCGAGGCGGCACTCGTGCGCTATGCGATACGCCATCGTTTGTTCTCGGACGACGACACCCTGTAACCCATCCGCGCGCAAGATGTGCGCCGCCTTTGCGGCACATCAAAGGCCAGCACTCGTGACTCGCTATCGTTGAGGCACATGCATCGGCACCCGATGGCTTGGCACGCGGCCCATTGCAGGTCATTCACACGTCGCCCCAAGGCCTGACCAGTACCGCCGTGCATGACCACGGGGGTCATGTGCCAGCCATTCTCAAACTCGCCTACAAGCTCTTGGTCAATGACAAGGCCAAGCTGAGCGGCTTGCTGGTGGGTATCACCTTTGCCGTGTTTCTGATGATCGAGATGACCTCCCTATTTGCGGGGGTGCTGAACCGGTCGTCATCTGCGGTGTACAACATCGGCGCCCGCATGTGGGTCATGGACCCGGCCGTCAATACCGTCGCCAACACCATCGGCATGCCGGACTACGTGCTCGATGCGGTGCGCAGCATTGATGGCGTGAAGTTTGCCGTGCCACTGTATTCAGGCGGCGGGCTTGTGCGTCTGCCCAGCGGAACGTATCAGCCCGTTACCGTAGTCGGCATCGACGATACCACCCTGTTCGGGCGGCCGCGCATGCTTAGCGGCCGTATCGAAGACATCTACGGCGAGAACGGCTTCATCGTCATTCAGGATGCCGAGTTCGGCAAACTTGAGAACCCCCACATCGGCTCCGAGTTCGAGATCAATGATCATCGCGGTGTGATCGTGGGGGTTGGGGAAGTGGTGACCAGCGGGCTGTTTGGCGTGCCCACGTTGTACACCACGTATAGCCGTGCCCTGCAGTATCTGCCGAGTACGCGCTACACGATGTCGTACATCCTGATCGAGCCCAAGAGCGAGGCGGATATCGCTGCTATCGAGCGAGCGGTTGACAAGCTCGGGTATCGCGCCCTGACCAAGGAAGAGTTCATCGGCCGGATCTCGCACTTTTATACCTACCAGACAGGGTTGGGCACCAACATCCTGTTGATGACGGTGATCAGCTTCATCGTTGGGTTGTCGATCTCGGGGCAGACCTTCTACACGTTCATCCTGGAAAACCTCGAGCGGTTTGGCGCCCTCAAGGCGATCGGGGCCAAGGGGCATGAACTGGTGACGATGATCGTGTTCCAGGCCACCTTCGTGGCGCTGGTGGGCTACGGGCTCGGGATCGGCCTATGTGCGGGATCCATTGCGCTGGCACGGCTGCGCATTCCGGACTACGCCGCCATGATCACGTTCGCCAACTTGGTACTGGCACTGGCCATGGTGATCGTCATCGCTGCCATCTCGGGCTACATCGGCGTGCGCAAGGTGCTGCGCATCGAGCCCTTCGACATCTTCCGGGGGTAACTGTGGCCAACACCGCCATTGCAGCGCAGGCGCTCGACAAGTGGTTTGGCGAAGGCGAGGCGCGCACGCGCGCGCTCATGCAGGTCAGCTTCGAGGCCTACTTCAATGAGATGTTGTTCATCGTTGGGCCATCGGGCAGCGGCAAGACCACGCTGCTGAGTGTGATCTCCGGCATCCTGCGCCCGGACGGCGGCCACGCGGTGGTCGACGGCGTCGATATCTGGAGCCTGGGAGCCGACGCGCTGGCCGATTTCCGCCTTGCCAGGATCGGCTTCGTTTTTCAGGACTATCACCTGTTCCCGCGCCTGACCACGGTGGAGAACGTTGCTATTCCGCTTATTCTGCGGCGTGTGGCGTGGGACGAAGCGCTTGAGCAGGCCATGCATTACCTGGATGTGGTTGGCCTGAAGAACCGGGCGCAGTTACCACCCGTCAAATTGAGCGGCGGCGAGCAGCAGCGGGTGGCCATTGCGCGCGCCATCGTCACCCAGCCAGACATCTTGATCCTCGACGAGCCGACGGCCTCGCTCGATGGTGATACGGGCCGCTCGATCATGCAGTTCGTCAAGACGGAGATCATGAACGAGCACCGCTGCATCGTCATCGTGACGCACGATGCGCGCATTCTGGACATGGCCAGCCGCATTCTCAATATGGAAGACGGCCACCTGAACCGCATTGAACGGGGAGACGCGCGATGAAGATCCGCTGGCTATTGGTGCTCTCGGTGATTGGCCTGTTGATCGGTATCGGGGCAGCCATCTACTACGCGCAGCAGAGCCCGCCGCTGCCACCGGTCTTTCAGGCGGCCGCCAATCCGTATGCCACGGGCATCTACGCCAATGGGATCATCGAAAGCGATCAGCAAAGCGGTGCCAATCTGAACCTGTACTCCGAGGTGTCGGGCACCGTGGCACGCATTCTTGTGCAAGAAGGACAGGCGGTAAAACGGGGCGATGCGCTGATCCAGGTTGAAGATTCTGTCCAACGCGCCCTGACGGCGCAGCAGCAATCGCAGGCGGACGCATTGGATGCCCAGTTGAATGCGCTGCTGGCGCAGCCTCGCAAAGAGACGCTGGAAGTCACGCGCGCGCAGGTGACGGCGGCAGATGCAAGCCTGCGCACGGTGCAGGACCAACTGGACAAGCTGGAAGCCGCCGCTCGGCTCAACCCGAAGGCCGTCAGCCGAGATGCGATGGACAACGCTGCCAATGCCGTGCGCGTGGCGCATGGCAACCTGATCGTCGCACAGCGCCAATATGAACTGACGCGCGCGGGGGCGTGGAGCTATGACATCCGCTCCATGCAGAAGCAGCGCGACGCCTTGCAGAAGGGGGCGGCGGCGGCGGCGGCCCTGCTCGACAAGTACACCGTGCGAGCGCCCGCCGATGGCATTGTGATGTCGGTCAATACCTCGCCCGGCGCGTATGTATCGCCCCAGGGCACCTACGATGCCTATACGCGAGGATATGTTCCGCTGGTGATGATGAGTTCAGGCCAGAGCCAGCTGGCCGTGCGGGTGTACGTAGACGAGATTCTGGTGCACCGGCTGCCATCCAACACGGTGAAGGCACGCATGTTCTTCCGGGGCACTGACGTGAGCGTGCCGCTGGAGTTTGTGCGCGTGCAACCTTATGTCTCGCCCAAGGTGGAGCTGTCCGACCAGCGCTCCGAGCGGGTTGATGTGCGCGTGCTGCCTTTGCTCTTCCGGTTCAAGCAGCCGGACAAGCTTGTGGTCTATCCAGGCCAGCTGGTCGATGTCTACCTGCAAGGAGCATCGTGATGAAGGCCGCACGCAAGGTGGCGTGCATGGCCGCCATTGCGATGGCCGCCAGTGGTTGCGCCGTGGGGCCGGATTTCCGAGAACCTTCGGCGCCAGACGTTGACCGGTACCTTCATGCCGGCGACCCTGCCGCCACCATGCTGGCGGATGGCGTTGCACAACGGTTTGCCCTGGCACCTGTGTCTGCCAACTGGTGGCGCGCATTTGGCAGCCCCGCGCTGGACAAGGTCATGGAGACCGCCATGACGGCCAACCCGACCCTGCAACAGGCAGAAGCCAACCTGCGCGCGGCGCAAGACCTGTTGCGCGCCGGCGCCGGCGTGTTCTACCCGCAGGCGACGGCAACGGCCGACCTATCGCGCCAAG
Source organism: Ralstonia flaminis (assembly GCF_958415495.1). NCBI lineage: Bacteria > Pseudomonadati > Pseudomonadota > Betaproteobacteria > Burkholderiales > Burkholderiaceae > Ralstonia > Ralstonia flaminis. Next base: position 84,383 of record NZ_CATZLL010000011.1, read on the forward strand.
CTGTCGTGCCGGCTCGGCTTGGCGAGGCTGGGGCGCCAAGCCTCTTCACGCTGTGGTCGCTTGGTCCATCGATTAGTTACGCGCTCGATGTGTTCGGCGGTAGCCGTCGGGCCGTGGAGGCGCTGGCGGCACAGGCTGAAGGCCAGCGCTATGCCGTTGCCGCTGCCTATCTCACCCTGACTGGCAACCTGGTCAATGCGGTCATTGCGCGCGCAGCGTATGCCGCACAGATCGACACCACGCGCCGCCTGATTGCCGTGGTGCGTGAGCAGGTGGATATTGCGCACGCCCAGGTTGATGCCGGGGTGATGGCGCATTCCAGCGAGCTCAGCCTGGTCGCTCAACTGGCAGCGTTGGAAGCCTCACTGCCACCACTGGAGCAGAAGCGAGATCAAGCGGCGCATCTCGAAGCCGCACTGACTGGCCGGTTTCCAGCACAGGCGGATACCGCAGACGTGGGGCTGGGCAGTTTGGCGTTACCGGCTGATTTGCCTCGCCTTGTGCCCTCCGAACTGGTGCGGCAGCGGCCAGATGTTCTGGCCGCCCAAGCAAGACTGCATCAGGCCAGCGCCGAGGTGGGTGTTGCCACGGCAGCCATGCTGCCGAGCTTGACCCTCACTGCGGACTACGCCCGTATGAGCAACCGTGGCGCCGATCTGTTTGGTGCGCAGGCCGGAGCATGGAGCATCGGGGCCAGCCTTGTCGCGCCGTTGTTCGAGGGCGGCAGTCTCTACTACCGGCGCGGCGCGGCGCAGCAGGCCTTGCAGGCTGCGGATGCGGACTACCGCCAAGTGGTGCTCGCGTCTTTCGAACAGGTGGCGGATGTACTGCGTGCGCTTGAACACGATGCAATTCAACTTGACGCGCAATTGCGCGAGCAGGCGGCCGCAAGCGCCGCACTGGATGAGATCAATGCCGATTACCGCGCAGGTGTGGCGAGCTATCTGCAAGTGCTGAGTGCCGACCTGCAGTATCAACAGGCGGTGCTTGGCAGTGAGCAGGTGCGCGCGCAGCGGTTGCAGGACACCGTGGCGCTGTTCCTGGCCCTGGGCGGAGGCTGGCGCGATAGCAAACCGGCCGGAGGCGCAGGGCCATCGGCCTGAGCCTCGTGTTATGCCTTGCCTACCAAGAGGGGCGGATGAATCACCTGCCGGGATCATCCGCCTGGTGTGTTCTCATCGTGCCGGGAAGCATGCAGGGCTGCGCACACTTGAGCATCCTCGATTTGAGGAAAATCGCCGTAGTACATACCGACCGCGCGAAAGCCAAGTGGGGCGTAGAGGCAGACAATCTCGTCGGCCAGCGGGCGAATATCTTCCAGGCTGTCCGGGGCCGCTACCGGCACGGAACAGACCAGCCACTTGGGTTGGAACTGCCGCACAGCATGCAGCGCGGCCTTCATGGAGGCGCCCGTCGCCAGACCATCGTCCACCACGATCACGACACGTCCCTTGGCGTCGTACGGACTGCGCCGTGGTGTGTAGAGCGCGCGCCTGCGTGAGATGACGTCCATCTGCACGGCCTTTTCCTGCTCCAGATAGGTGGCGTCTGCACCGGCATGTGCCGCATACGGTGCAACATACGTCCAGCCATTTTCTGCAACAGCACCCACGGCAAATTCGGGGTCGAAAGGCGCGGCGATCTTACGGACGAGAATGACATCCAGCTCGCCGTCCAGCGCCGTTGCAATGAGCTGGCCCATGGGCACAGCTCCCCGCGGTATCGCGAGCACCAGCGGATGACTGCCCCGGTATTTTTCGAGCGCAACCGCAAGGAGGCGCCCCGCGTCCAACCTGTCCTTGAACCGCACGGCTTACCTCGCGTACTGATGGTGTGGTTGCTCTCCGCTGAGATAGCGCACAAACCAGGCGCGCGCCAGCGCGGCCACGTGCTCAAGCGCACCGGGCTCCTCAAACAGGTGCGTGGCGTGTGGCACGGTCTCCAGGGCTTTCTCGCATCGCATCAGGCTCAGTGCCTGCCTGTTGAGATCCAGGACGTCCGGGTCTGCGGTGCCGACAATCAGCAGGGTGGGGGATGCAAGCTGCTCCAGCGCAAGCGGGTCCGCAAGATCCGGGCGCCCGCCGCGGCTGACCACGGCATTGATCCGGAACAGGTCGTCAGGCAGCGCCGCCGCTTGAATGGCTGCAGCAGCACCTGTACTGGCGCCAAAGTACCCAAGGCGCAGCTTGCGCTTGCGGGCAATGTCGCCAACCGCGTGTGTGGCGGTACGCAGGCGCTGTGCAAGCAGGCCGATATCGAAGCGGCATGCGGCGTGTGCGGCCTCGTCGGCGGTCAGCAGATCGAAGAGCAGCGTGCCCAGCTTCGCCGCGTTGAGCTGATCGGCGACAAACCGGTTGCGCGGGCTCCATTGCGAGCTGCCGCTTCCATGCGCAAAGATCACCAGGCCGGTTGCGTTGTCGGGGCACGTCAGATGCCCTTCCAGCAACGCGCCGTCCGCAACGATGCTGATGCGCTGGGAGGGGGTTTCAGCGTTCATGCGATGGGTTGCCTGACACGGGTGGCCAACGGTCTTAGACGCTGAGCGGCGGCTCAACGCTGCCGGTCATTTCGCGCTCGCGCTCATTGCGCACCAGGCGTGCAATCAGGCTCCACTCGGAGGCCATCGCGCTCAGGACGTCGTCCAGAGACAGCAGGCCAACCAACGCGCCGTCGGAGGTCACACCCACGCGCCGGACTCCGGCGGACAGCATCTCCTGCAATGCATCGCTCAGGCTGGTATCCGGCGTGACGCTGATCACGCCGTCGCTCATCACATCCGCCACGCAGGTCTGGGTTGGATGCAGGCCCGCCGCAACGGCGTCAAGCACGATGTCTCGGTCGGTGACGACGCCGATGGCGCGCGGGCCGCCGGGTGTATTTTCCGTCACCACCAGTGCGCCGACGTGCTTCTGGCGCATCTGCCGTGCCGCTTCCTGCAGCGTGCAGGAAAGCGGGATGTGTACGGCGTTGTGTGAGCAGACGTCTTGAACTCGCATGGCGGCTCCTGCTTGTGGTGGTCAGGCGGCTTGCGGGCTCGCTGTCTTCTCTACGACCGTTCGCGGCATCACTTTCTTCTTGGCTTCGGAATCTGGCGCGCCCACCAAGTTGAAACTATCGAAGAATGTCCGAAGTGAATCTGCGGATGCTTGGAACATCTGCGCCGAGGACGTTTGTCCTTGCGCATGCTGCACCTGGTCGGTCCAGTCGGTCAGTTGGCGCAGATACGCTGCCTGCAGGTTGTTCACGAAGTCGACCCACGACTTCAGGGCGTTGGCACTGTGGCTTGACTGCATTTTCATGAAAATGCTTTGCGTCGCTGCCAAAGAGGTCCAGTCATGGGCGCTACCCAACTCATGCTCCAGTTCGTGCATGTCTTCCAATGCGGCTTCGGCGATCTTCAGGCGCAAGCGGGAGATCTCAATCTGCGCTTCGATTAGAAATTCAGCGGTGCGCCCCATGTCGCGCATTGCAGCACCGACGAGGTTGCAGGCCATATCTGAGGGTTGTTGCATTGTGTTCTCCGTTTGAGCTTGCCGGCAGGTTGGATCCCCGCCGGACGATGGTTCTGTTTGCAGCGTAGGCACTTTGCGCAGATGTGGATTGATATGGCGCAAGTCTGTGGATGCGCGAATCAGAGGGCGAGACCAGCCCATCGTTTCGCGACAGTTACCTGCCCACGCGAGCAAATGCAGATACATGTGAGGGCACGGGAACACCTTGCTGTTGCTGCTGATGCACACCATCAGCAAGCGAAGATTCCGCGTGGTGTGGCCTCAATGCCTTGACCTCAGTCAACGAGGAGCGTTGCCGGCTCACTATGCTTGAGACTGCCCGCAGTCCTCACCTCAAGCGTTGGCTCCGGGAGGATGTCGAATCAATCAGGCGTCTTGGGTTCTTCTTGGGAGCAAGAGATGAACAGAAAATTCGTGATGGCACTGCTCGTCGCCGCGGCCACCGCGTCGGCTTCGGCCCATGCGGAGACGAAGCCGGATTCGCCCTCCAGCGATGGGGCGCAAGCCCACAAGATTGACCCCTACACAAATGGTGCCAAACAGGCCAAGCGTGACCCCTACACGCAGGGCGCGAGGCAGGGCAAGTACGACCCGTACACAGAAGGGGCCAGGCGCGGCAAGTTCGATCCATACACGGAAGGGGCGAAGCAAGACAAACGCGGGCACACGGAAACGCGAGATCCCGATACTGGCGGAGCAAATTCGAACCGATAGTAGCGCCGCGACCGCCGAGGTCGCCGTGGCTGCATCCGTCAAACCTGGTGGCCCGGGGCGATGACGCCGCTTGGAGACGCAATGACCCGCATGCGTGCGACGTAGGGAAGCCGCGGACGTGTGTTGCTTGGAATCACGTAGGATCGCTCTTCCATAGTCAACGGCTGTTGCGTGGTCACCTGGGCATCCAGTACAGAAAGATCGGCTTCAGAGGCGTCCTGGCCTGCTTGCATTCTTGCGCGGATGCGCGCACGCAGGACCTCCGGTTCGGCAGCACATTCCACGATGGCGAAGGGCACACCAAGACGCTTTGCCAACGTAAAGAACCGGGTGCGCTGGCTCTCTGCCAGGAACGTGGCATCGGCAATCATGGGAAAGCCGGCCTGCACACCAATCTTGCAGATGGCCCCCAGCCGACGATAGGTGTGATCGATGGCGTGTGGCGCGTACCGATCGACTGCGTTGGTGCAGATACCGCGGCGGCGTTCCGCATCGGAACGCACGCGGATCATGCACTCCGTTTCCATCAACTGCGCAGCCTGGGTCGATTTTCCGCTGCCTGACAGGCCGTGCATGAGGATGACGCAACCGTCGTTGCGACAGAGCAGGTCGTGAGACAGCGCAAGCAACCGGTGTGCTTCGTCCCGGTATGGTGCTGCCAGTGTCGGCGCGCTCTCCAGTTGGTGGGCCCGTTCCAGCAGCACGCGGGCGCGTACCAAGGCCCGCATGGCTGCATAGAACGGCAAGACCGCGAGCCCGCCGTAGTCTCCGCAACGTTCGAGGTAGCGGTTGATCAGGCGGTAAGCCAGGCAGGCAAGGCCTGACGCGACAAGATCCATGAACAGGAATGCAGCATCGTGCATGGTGTCAATCCAGCGCAGCGGCGCGGAAAACTCCAGGCAGTCGAACGGTGTGGGTTTGCCCTCGACCAAGACGATGTTGCCAAGATGGAGATCACCATGGCATTCGCGAATATGTCCCGTGCGCCGGCGTGACGCAAAGGTCTTGTCGAGCCGTTCTGCATGCTGGCGCAGCAACGATAGGGTCGCCAATGTTCGTTGTGCATCCGTGCTCAACGCGGCGACTCCGGTCGCGCAGTCCTCAAGGGTGCGCCGAATGCGTGCCGGGGTTCCGAAATCGGTGCTCGCGTCTGCAACAGGTGCTACGCCGTGAAAGTCTGCGATGAGATCGGCCAGTGAGTCGATGGCTTCGTGCCCAAGCTGATGGGTGTGCACCATCTCGCTCAGCACATCGCGCTGGTGGAAGCGGCGCATGCGCACTGCGTATTCGAAGGGCTCGCCGTGTCCGTTCACGTGTACGGTACCGCTGACCGCGTCGCGCACGATCGGCGCCACGCCAAGGTAGAGGTCTGGCGCGAGCTGGCGGTTGAGCCGCCATTCCTCGTCGCAGTCGGTGCGGCGGGCGGCGAGGGACGCGAAGTTGACGAAGTCGAGCGTGACGGGCTTGCGCACCTTGTACGCAAACTCCCCCGCCAGGAATACCCATGACAGATGGGTTTCGATCATCCGCAGATCGGTTGCCGGGTGCGCATACGCGCGCGCATCGAGCATGCACGCGGGCAGTGCTTCGGCAAGGTGACCGGCCGGGGTCGGGCTGGGTTGTTCGGCCATGCGCATGTGTCGCCTCCTGCAAGCCAATATCGGTCAACCCAGGTTTTGTGTGCCTGATGCAGATCAATGGTCGGGCGGGGCGGTTGCCTAGCATGGAATCTCTACTCCAAGGAATGATCTCCATGAAAGCACTGGTCTATGACGGCCCTGGCAAGATCTCACTGGCGGACAAGCCGAAGCCCGAGTTGCAGGCGCCTAGCGACGCCGTGGTCCGCGTGACGTTGACGACGATCTGCGGGACTGATCTGCACATCATCAAGGGTGATGTTCCCACCTGCCAACCCGGGCGCACGTTAGGGCATGAAGGTGTTGGGGTGGTCGAGTCCGTCGGCGCCGCTGTGACGTCGCTCAAGCCGGGCGACCATGTGTTGATCTCGTGTATCTCCTCATGCGGCAAATGTGCGAACTGCCGACGCGGCATGTACTCACATTGCGAGACGGGCGGCTGGGTCCTGGGGAATCGCATCGATGGCGTGCAGGCAGAGTACGTCCGGATACCGCATGCAGAAACCAGCCTCTACAAGCTGCCGCCGGGCATCGACGAAGAGGCGCTGGTCATGCTGTCAGACATCTTCCCGACCGGCTTCGAGTGTGGCGTCCTGAACGGCCGCGTCCAGCCGGGAAGCACCGTGGCGATTGTCGGCGCCGGACCCATTGGGTTGGCCTCGCTGCTGACTGCCCAGTTTTACTCGCCTGCCCAGATCATCCTGATCGATACCAACGCCGCCCGCTTGGAGGTGGCGAGCCGGCTGGGCGCCAGTGCGTGCGTCAACGTCACCAGCGAGGATGCGGTTACCGCCGTCAGGAAGCTGACGGATGGCGTGGGTGTGGATTGCGCGATCGAGGCGGTGGGAGTGCCTGCCACGTTCGAGCTGTGCCAGGACCTGGTTGCGCCGGGCGGCGTGATTGCCAATATCGGCGTGCACGGCGTGAAGGCGGATCTGCATCTGGAGACACTGTGGAGCCAGAACATCGCCATCACCACGCGGCTGGTCGATACGGTAAGCACGCCGATGCTGCTGAAGACGGTGCGCGCGGGCAAGCTTCAACCGGGGCAACTCATTACGCACCGGTTCAAGCTCAACGACATCCTGTCCGCCTACGATACCTTCCGCAACGCAGGGGAATCGCATGCACTCAAGGTCATCATCGCTACCTAGGCCACCCATGCAGGGCACGGCGAGTGAGGGGCGCACACCATCGATCCGGTTGGGGCGCCGCGCGTGGGTCGAGTCCGCCGCTTGGCCGTAGTGGCCGTGGCATCGCTGGGCAGTGCCTGCAAGCGCGTGCGGGCACTCCTGAGCGCGGACTGACCCGTACGCGCCGTGCTCAGGGAGGCCATTGCCATGGTGGGCGAGATACGGATTGCGCCAGAGGTCTTGCCTCCCGTCTGCGCCGCCGTGCTGGCGGACCGCTATCTCGCACCTGGCGAGACGACGCGCGAGCACGTTTTCAGACGGGTTGCCCATGCATTGGCGGCGGCAGAAGCGCCCGATCGACGTGCGCACTTTGCGCGCCTGTTCTACGCCAACATGTTGCATGGTGCTATCGGGGCGGGGCGCATCATGGCGAATGCCGGCGTGGCCAGGCAGGCTACGATGGTGAACTGCTTTGTGCACCCGATTGTGGGCCCCGGTGTGCAGATCGCGGCGGCCAGCGACATTGAGCGGGCATTGTCGCAGGCACAGGTCACGCTGCGCATGGGCGGCGGCGTAGGCTACGACTTCTCACCCGTGGCCCCACGCGCTGCGCTGCAAGCGCAGGCTGGCACCGGCAGCGTGAGCGAGGTCATCGAGCGCTTCGATCATGCTTGCAAGTCGCTTGCACTGTCCAACACGCGCGGCGGTGCACAGATGGCCGTGCTGCGTTGCGACCATCCCGACCTTGCCTTGTTCGTCCGTGCCAAACGTGAGCGCAAGCGCTGGACGACCTTCAACATATCGGTTGCCGTGACAGACGCCTTCATGCAGGCCGTTGCCGACGATGCGTTATGGCCGCTGCAACATCGTGCCGAGCCCGATGCGATAGCGCGGGCGGCTGGCGCACACCCGCTTGGCAACGGAAACTGGTGCTACGCGACACTGCCCGCACGGCAGCTTTGGCGCGAGATTGTCGAGGCCGCACATCACAGTGCGGAGCCTGGGCTTCTGTTCATCGACACCATCAACGCAGCCAACGACCTTGCCGAGGTCGAAACCATTGTCGCGACCAATCCTTGTGGTGAACAGCCCCTGCCGCCGTGGGGCAGTTGTGTGCTGGGCCCGATCGATCTGTCCCGTTGGGTCGAGTGCCCGTTTGGAGTGGGCGGGCAACCGATGTTCGACTTTGTCGGGCTGAGCCGGTCGGTGCAGGTACAGGTGAGGATGCTCGACAACGCGATCGACATCACGCGCTGGCCGCTGCCCGAGCACATGCATGAGGCACACGCCAAGCGCAGGGTCGGTGTGGGCGTGACGGGTCTGGCCGACGCGCTGACGATGATGCGCCTACCGTACGACGCGCCGCACGCGCGCCACCTTACAACCCAAATTGGACGGTGCTTGCGCGACAACGCTTACGCAGCGTCTGCAGCACTGGCGCAGGAACGCGGGCCGTATCCGCTGTTCCGGGCCGAGCGCAGCCTTGCGCCGGGGCATTTCGTCGCCGCCTTGCCCAACGCCGTGCGCGACGCGATTGCCCGGCACGGATTGCGCAATAGTCATCTGCTGTCGCTGGCGCCCACCGGTAGCGTGAGCCTGGCTTTTGGCGGTAACTGTTCCAGCGGGATCGAACCGGCCTTTGATTGGACGTATGAGCGGCGCGTGCGCGTTCAGCATGGCCCGCCGCTGCGTTACCGTATCGAGAACCACGCTTATCGATACTTCCGGGCCGTGCATGGCGGCCATGCTGCGTTGCCCGACTACTTCGTCACCGCAAGACAGGTCGACGGTATGGACCACCTACGCATGGTCGCTGCGCTGCAGCCGTTTATTGACGCTTCGATCTCTAAGACGGTGCTTGTTGCGGGTGGGGTGTCGCCCGCCGAGGTGGGGGCGTTGCTATTTCAGGCGTGGCAGTTGCGTCTCAAGGGCATCACGATCTTCCGGCCGGATCCAGCATTGGATGAAGTGCTGTCTATGCTGCCGGTAGCCGAAGGCCGGCCCGCATGTTTCTGCTGAGCACATCGAGCCCATTTTTTCCATGAGATGCAGGGTCACCAGCGTTCCGGTTGATGCCCATCAACATTCAACGGCGCTGGCTGGCTACGCTCGAATCAGTTGGGCGATGTCTCCCGACCCTTCCGCGTTCTTGAGGTCAATGCCATGAGCGAAGCGATGCTTCTTTCCTACGAACCGGTGCGCGCTGAACCGCCCAAGCCGACTGCAAACACCGCACCTGCTGCCATTGCACTGCCACCGCCGCACCTGGGTGGCGGCGCGGTGCTGATGGCCGCGCTGGCCCAGCGCAAAAGCGTGCGCGCGTTTGCGCAGACCCCGCTTTCGCTCCAGCAGCTCAGTGAGCTGCTATGGGCGGCGGACGGCATCAACCGCCCCGAGACAGGGGGACACACCGCGCCGTCCGCACACGGCCTGAACGAGATCGACATCTACGTTGCATTGCCCGAGGGCGTCTATCGCTATGAAGCGGAGCCGCATCGGCTGCGACTCAAGCACGCCGTGGATGCACGCAACCTGACGGGCTATCAGGACTTTGTGGGTGCGGCGCCCCTGGATCTGGTTTACGTGGTCAACCACGCACGCGCCGACCAGATGCCGCCATCGCAGCGCGAGACCTTCTCTGGCGTTGCCGCAGGTGCTATCTCGCAGAACGTATCGCTGTACTGCGCTTCGGCCGGGCTGGCGTGCGTGGTGCGCGGGTGGCTCAACCACCGACTGTTGGCCGAGGCCCTGTCACTCAATGAAGATGAGATGCCGGTGCTGGCGCAGACGGTGGGGCACCCGGTTTCTGCATAAGGTTGGCAAATGAACTGGGCCACACTCTTTCTCCCACGGTGCTGCCTGACTGCGCTGCTACTTGCGAGTCAGGCTGTCATCGCGGCTGAACCCGGCATCGGTGCGACACCGGAGGTTCGATTTCAGAACGAAATCGCCTATATCTCGGGCGGTATCGGGCGCGACGAGCGTGACGCCATGCACGCGATGGCCGGCCGGTTCAACGTCCGGTTGAACGTGGTGTCGGCAAGGAATGGTGAGGCGTTGTCCGACATCGACGTCTCCGTGGTTGACGAGCACGGGAAGCCACGGCTTCACCTGCTCATGCCTGGCCCGCTGCTGTACATGAAGCTTCCGCACGGGCGCTACCAATTGACGGCAGCGTATGGGCGGGCCGTGCGTACTGTTCTGCTGCGCGCGGGAGCGCAACCGGTTGACATGGTTGTTTCATTGCCTGCGGAGACTGAGCAGGAAGAGTGGCTCCTGTGCAAGAGGGGATGTGCTCAGCGCGGAGCCCGCGCGCCTTCCGGGCGATAGGTGTTGGCCCCCCCGGGGCGCAACCGGCTGGCGCTGCGCAAACAACGCATACACACAGACGAGGTTGGCATGACAACAGACCGTATCGCGCTCATCACCGGAGGCATGGGCGGCTTGGGCGAGGCTATCGCCGTCCGCCTGCACGCACACGGGCACCGGGTGGTGGTCACCCATTCGTTGGGGAATGCGCATGTGGCTGCGTGGCTTGCGGAGCAGCAGGCCCATGGCCGTGCGTTCCAGGCATTCGCCGTGGATGTGGCCGACTACGAGGCCTGCCAACGATGCGCGGCAGAAGTGGTGACAAAGGTCGGCCCGGTCGACATCCTGGTGAACAACGCCGGCATTACGCAGGATGTGACTTTCAAGCGCATGACGCTTGAGGCCTGGCGGAATGTCCTGGCAACCGATCTGGATTCGGTCTTCAACATGACCAAGCCGCTGTATGACGGCATGATTGCGCGCGGATGGGGCCGCGTCATCAATATCTCGTCGGTCAATGGATCAAAAGGCGCGTTTGGTCAGACGAACTATTCCGCGGCCAAGGCCGGGATACACGGTTTTACCAAGGCGCTGGCGCTGGAGTGCGCGGCCAAGGGTGTGACCGTCAACACGGTATCGCCAGGCTACCTTGCCACGCGCATGACGCGGGATATTCCGGAAGACGTCATGCAGCAGCGCATTCTTCCTCAGATCCCGCTGGGCCGTCTTGGGCGGCCGGAAGAGGTGGCCGCCCTGGTGGCATTTCTGTGTACCGAAGACGCCGCCTACCTGACCGGAGCCAACCTCGCAGTCAACGGTGGCCTGCACATGCAGTAGCGCTGCCGGGCGCCCGATAGGCTTGAGCGACAGCGCTCCAGCATGGATTACGCCTCCTCTGTCCGGCAGCTCGGCTGACCTGCGTGCGGCCGGTGTTTCTGCTCGGTGTCTACCAGCATGCGTTCTATGTGCGTGAAAGCCTCGTCAAGCGCAAGATAGGCGTCCTCGTTCGAGGTCTTGCTGGAAATGTGCGTCTGGTGCGGCGTGGTGACAATGACATGGACATCGATGGGTTTGCCTTGGTGCTGATGCTTCGCGCCCAGGGTCAGGCTGACGCGGCAGCGGGTGATGTCATGACGAATGTGGACTAGGCGATGGGCCCGCTTGACCACGGCGTCTTCCACCGATTTGGAGTGGGGCACACCTTGAAACGAGATATCGATCGGCAGGGACACAGTTGGACTCCATGAAGCAAGGCAAAAGGCGAGGATGCGAAGCACACTGGTGTGCCCGACGTGTTGCTTGAAGCACCGAAAACGCGGCCACCAGTCAGACCATTCTCAATGGCTTGGGCCTTGGACTGTTGACCGGGATCAACTCGCCAACGGTTCGATCCGATCCGTTGCTGCGGGTGCACACGCCGTCAGTCCAGATCCAGCTGCGGGTAGTCGGACAGCACGCTGGCCCGCGATCGACAGGCGCGTAATGGGTCGTCGGGCCCGAGCCACGAGGCAAGCACGTTTACGCAGACTTCCCGGAACTGCGCGGTGGTCACCCCAATCCGGTTGGCTGCTGCTGCCCAGTGTGAAAAGACTCTTGCATGCACCTGCAGGTAGGCCTGGCGAACCACGGGGTGCCGCGGGAACATGCCGTCGGCTGTCGGAAATTCCGGGCACCTGAGATACAGGTTGAACCAGAAGAGCACTGCGTATGCCCGAAGAATCTCATCCGTTGATTCGCAGCATGTGGGGTCGAAGGCCACGCGCGGGAATGGACAAGGTGTTGTGCAGAAACGTGCCTGATTCATGGCGGCATTCCTCCAGGCTATCCAGCGTGAAACCGTTGCGCGTACGCCGGTTGCGGTGGCGGGCTGCCTGCCGACTCCACCGTAATCATCTGGTCGAGCCTGCAGATGCCGGGTAGCGCCAACAGGGCGGCTTTCAGGCCCGCGAGCGGACGGGCATCCTGAATGTGTCCTGCCAAGCGAACACGCCCGCGTACCACGCTCACGGTCAGGTATTCCGCCAGGGCGGGAACAAACCAGCTCGCGGCGGTTTTCGCAAGTACGGCGATGGCGCTATCGGCCAATAGGGGACCCCGGGAGGCATGCACCGTCGGCGTGATGGGATACGCCGACACGCTTTCGCTGGCGCGTTGAACCGAGGCTGCGGCATCGGGCTCAGGATCGGCGGAGGGAGCGGTGTTCATGAGCGGTGCATCGTCACGAGTGGAGCCTTCCTTGAATCTAAGGGATGCGTGAAGCGTGCATTTGACCGAGAGCAAGGCGTGATCCATTGGCTGAAAATGAGAAGAGTGTGGCGGCTACATGGTCCCTTTCAGCAGTGCAAGCAGCGCGTTCAGCGGGCGGGTGTTGAGCACGTCAGCCTGTTCGAGCCATCCTCGACGCGCCTGTGTGACGCCAAACGCCAGGTTGGCGAGGTCGGCTGGGCTGTGGGCGTCCGAGGCAATGCTCACCAATACGCCCGTGGCTTTTGCCAGGCGGCATCCGTAGTCGGATAAGTCAAGGCGAGCGGGTTGCGCGTTGGCCTCAACGTAGCAGCCACGTTCCGCAATCGCTTTCAACACCCGTTTGAGATCCACGTTGCAGGCGTTGCGTTCGCCGATCAGGCGGCCCAGGGGATGCGCCAGGATGCTGAAATGCGGGTGGTCGATCGCGCGGAGGATGCGGGTGGTCTGCTTCTCCATCGGCAAGATGAAATGGCTGTGAACGGCGCCAATGACGAGATCCAGACGCCCCAGCACCGCGTCGGGCAGATCCAGCGATCCATCTTCGAGAATGTCGACCTCGACGCCCTTGAGCAACACCGGCCACCCTTCGTGTTCGGCGTTGAAACGATCGATTGCATCGGCCTGCGCGGCCAGGCGTTCTGCTGTCAACCCATGGGTGACGGCTATGCGTGGCGAGTGGTCGGTAATCGCCAGGTACTGAAGGCCTCGTCGGCGTGCCTGTTCTGCCATCGCTTCCAGGCTGGCGGTTCCATCGCTGGCGGTCGTGTGGACATGAAGGTCTCCCTTGGCGTCGCGCTCTTCCACGAGGGTAGGCAGCATGCCTTTGCGTGCGGCCTCGAGTTCGCCCTGGTCCTCACGGAGTTCGGGGCAGATCCACGGCAGACCGACGGCGCGATAGACCGACGCTTCGGTTTGCCCGGCGATACGTTCGCTGTCTCGAAACACGCCGTACTCGTTGATCTTCAGGCCCTGCGCCTGCGCGATCTTGCGCAGCGCGATGTTGTGGGGCTTCGAGCCCGTGAAATACACCAGCGCCGCCCCAAAAGCGGCCGGTTTCACAACCCGCAGATCGATCTGCATGCCGTTCTTGAGCACGACGCTGGCGCGGGTTGTACCAGCGGAAATCCGGCTGGCCACCTCTCGGTACTGGACAAAGTACTCGATAACCAACGCGGCGTTCCGGGCCGTTACCAGCAAGTCCAGGTCGCCGATGGTATCGAGACCTCGGCGGTAACTTCCCGCGACGACAAGCTGCTCCACCGTGCCGCTTGCCTGCAGATAGCGTGTCAAGGCTTCGGCGCACGGCTTGGCGACGACAAGACCGTAACGGCGATGACGCTCCAGGCGTGCGCTGACGGCCTGCAACAAGCGCTGTTCGCTCTGAGTGCCAAAGCCGTGCAGTGCTCGAATTTGATGGGTGGTCGCCGCCTTGGCCAAGTCATCCAGCGTGGTAATCCCCAGTTCGTGCTGCAGCATGCGGGCCCGCTTCGGGCCGAGCCCCGGCAACTGAAGGAGTTGGACCATGGACTGCGGGACCTCTCCACGTACCCGGACGAGCATGGAGCAGGTTCCTGTTTCAACAATTTCCCGCATCTTTGCCGCGAGGTCGGTGCCGATACCCGGCAGCTCGGCCAAGTCCGCGCCGCGCGCCAGCATGACATCCACACCTTCGGCCATTCCATCGATGACGCGTGCGGCGTTGCGGTAGGCGCGCACCCTGAACGGGTTGGCGTCTTCAACCTCAAGAAGGTCAGCGATCTCGTTGAAGACCGTCGCGATCGTTTGGTTCACCTGATGTTGAGCTGGAACCGTCTGCAGCATGGGAGAGCCTCAACTTTGCGGAACTGATAGGCAGCGCACAGATGTCTCATCGTTTCATTGATTCGTGAATCCGGGTTGCGCGAGATCAACCCTGCAGATGCACGCCCCCGTATCGTGATCACAGATCAAAGGGGGTTCCATGGTCCAGCTGCTCATCGTTGCCAACGTGGTCGTGTTTCTCGCAGAGATCTTTGCTGGAGATGCGCTGATCCGCACCTTCGCGTTGTGGCCGCTGGTAGCGTCGGCGGGTGATGGCAATGGCGTGTTCATGCCTTGGCAGCCGCTGACCTACGCTTTCCTCCACGCAAATGGCGCCCATCTTGTGCTCAACATGTTCGGTCTCTACATGTTCGGGCGCGATGTCGAGCGCACGTTAGGTGCGCTGCGCGCCTGGCTGCTTTACGTGTCCAGCATATTGAGTGCCGCATTGGCTCAAATCGTTTGCACAGCGCTGGGGTTCCTTCCAGCGGCGCCGGTGATTGGCGCTTCGGGTGGCGTGTTCGGACTGCTCCTGGCGTATTGCGTACTGTTCCCGCATCGAACCGTCATTCTGTTGATTCCGCCCATTCCGATGCCAGCCTGGTTGCTGGCGACCCTCTACGCGATCGTTGAACTGGTGCTTGGCGTGAGCCGAACACAAGGCAATGTCGCGCATTTCGCCCATCTGGGCGGCATGGTTGGGAGCGGGCTGATGCTCTGGCATTGGTTGCACGGCCCAGCGCGGGAATCATAGGGCGGGCGTGTGTTGTCTCAGCGCTATCCGTAGCGTTTCAAGCTGGAGGCGCACAGCGCCGTTGTTGGGTCGCAAACGGTGTGGAACATGCTTCGCGACGGCGTTCCGCTGAAGGGCGTCCACCGTGCCGCCAGCGCAGAGACGGAGGTCTTTCTGGGGCGGCAGCACCTTGTCTTCTGTCTTGTTGCGCTATCGAGCCCACTCCACATGCAGTTCGGTTGCGGCGTTGCCGTAATTGAACGTCAGTCGCCCCTGGAACGCATGGTGGATTGCGTGGCCGATGTCTCGCGCCAGGTGGAACCCTGTTGTCAGGATTTCGGTGCTGTCTGCCGTCGACTCCACCGCCATGATGCGCTCCATTGGGTGGTCCGCCCGCAACGCCGCTTCGCGATGGCGCGCGAGCATGAGGACTTCTTCCCGATGGGCCGCTTCAAAGTGACCTGACAGACGGATGCGTGCTGCGGGCACTTGGTCCGCCGCGCGCCGGCAAGCGGAGCAGACCATCGTCTTTGCGCCGGGAGGCGGATTGCGCCACTGCCAGCGGCCCTTCAGAAAGACGGCTCCGCAAACCGGGCAGCAGCTTGCTGCCGGGGTTTTGTCGGGTTGGCGGTAGTGCTCATGGATCGGCTCTTCGGAGAAAGGGCTCCAGCGTGCCGGCCGGACCCGCCCGGATTGGGAACGCAATTTCATGTTGACTCCTGTTGATCGCAGTTCTGCCGATGCGCAGCGCACTTCGATCTGGAGCGAGCGGTCGGTCATTTCTCAGCTTAGCCATCGCAACGCATTGCGGTTTGGGCTGGATCAAGCAAACCTCCCACGCGCGTCAGGATGACGGCCGTCAACGCGCCAGGCTTGGATAGAGGCGCGTGGCAACGGCCAGCAGCACCGCGAATACGCCGATCATGACGCCAAAGCTGGTTGTGATGCCGTAGTTGCTGACACCCCCGACGATCATCGCGCCACGCAGCGTATCGACGAGGTAGGTGAGTGGGTTGATCGTGGCGAGAACCCGCAACCAGGGCGGCATGAGGTCGAGCGGGTAGATCGCGTTCGAGGCGAAGAAAAGTGGCATCGTCAACACCTGGCCGATGCCCATGAAGCGCTCACGTGTCTTCACGATGCAGGCAATTACCAAAGAAAACGTGGAAAAAATGCATGAGCCGATGAACACGCTGCAAATGACAGTCACGATAGCCAGCGGCTGCGTGCGCACGGAAACGAGAAGCGCCACGGCAATGAGGTAGACGACCATCGCCTGAACGAGGCCACGCAGGGCAGCAGCGAACGCCTTGCCAAGTACCAGAGCACTGCGGTGGGCAGGCGTGACCAACAGCTTGTGAACAATGCCCAGGTCGCGCTCCCAGATGATGGCAATGCCGTAGAAGATTGAGGAGAACAGAATGCTCTGCGCCAGGATGCCCGGCGTCATGTAGTCGAGGTAGCGCAGTTGGCCGGTGGGAATACCGCGCACGGCGCTGAACACCTGGCCGAACACGACAAGCCACAGCACCGGTTGGATGGCGCGAGAGAGCAGCTCGGTCGGATCGCGGCGCAGTTTGCGTATCTCTGCGTCTGCAACGGCGAAACTTTCGTACAGGACACTGAACATTCGTCACCCCAGTCGTCGGATGGCACTTCGGCTTTCGCGAATGTTTCGGTAACTGCCGCCATGCTCGATCACTGCGCCGCTGAAATGTGCGAATACGTCATTCAGGTCTGCCCCGGGGCCCACTTGCGATTTCAGTTCCTCAGGCTTGCCGACGACAGCGAGTCGGCCTTCGTGGAGCACCGCCAGACAGTCGCACAGTACGTCGGCTTCTTCCATGTCGTGCGTTGTGATGAGGATCGTCACCTGGTGGTCCTGGCAAAGCTGCTCAAGGCGCTCCCACACGGTCTTTCGCGCCATCGGGTCCAGGCCAATCGTCGGCTCGTCGAGGAACAGGATCTCGGGGTGGTGCAATGTTGCTTGCGCTACCTCCAGGCGGCGGATCATGCCGCCTGAATAGGTCCGCACGAGGTGATCGGCCACATTGCCAAGCCCCGCGAACGCCAGCGCCTCCTGTACGCGCTCCTTGCGGCGGGCACCATGAAGGCCGTGCAGGCGAGCTGACAGATCCAGGTTCTCACGCGCAGTCAGCGCGCCGTCGGCTGACAGCAGTTGCGGCACATACCCGATACGGCGCCGCACCTCGACAGGGCTCCTGGCTACATCGAAACCGGCAACTCTGGCCGAACCTGAGCTGGCATCGAGCAAGGTCGTCAGGATCTTGATCGTGGTGCTCTTGCCCGCGCCATTCGGGCCGAGCAGGCCGAAGATCTGCCCTTTGGCGATGGCCAGCGAAAACCCATCGAGTGCCACCACACTACCGAATCGCTTGGTCAACTGCTCCGTGACGATTGCGGGGGCCTCGTTGCTATTCGGGGTGGGCGTTCCGTTCATGACGTGGTGTATGCGGCGGGCGTGTTTCTGGGCCATCTCAGGGGAGCGCGGGCTTCCAGCTGTCATCCGGGTCATACACCCGCATGCGACGGGCGATGTCAGCCGTGTGCGGCCCGAGGTTCTTCTCGTAGACGACACCGTTTTGATTGACGACGAATGTCATGACGCCGGATGCACCAAACGCCGCAGGGAAGGCGAGCAATGCAAAGCCGCGCGTCATGTGTCCGTTGACAACGTAGTCGTGTGCGCCACCCGGTGCATGGGCGCCCTGCTGCGTCAGAATGCGAAAGACATAGCCATGAAATGGCGTGACAGCTACAGCAGCCGATATGGAGTGACGTTGGGCATCTGCGATCGCGATGAGTGGCCCCATCGGGCTTTCTTCCTCGCCGGCCGAGGCGACCCAGTAGAGGCCATCGTGCTTGCCGGGTGAACTGGCAATACGTTGGGCGAACTCGGGCTGCCCATCCACGGTGCGATGCGATGCGGCATAGCGCAACTGTGCTTCAACATATGCGCGGCAGACGCGGATGGCATGGGCCTCGTGATGGCCGATGCGCCGGTCAATGATCTGCTGCGCACCGGCTTGGGTATCAAACTGCCATTGCGCGCCGCGCATTGCCAACGGAATCGGATACGGCCAATCGTCCTTGCCAAGAATGATGACTGCATAGCCCGCGCCATCGGTTTCGATTCGATGCGCTTCGTCGTACGCTGAGGCCAGTTTGCTTCGGGCGATCTGTTCTCCGATCGGGTCGCCGGACCGCACCAGCTTCGCCCCACCTGGGCCGAACAGTGCGAGAAGGGCATCGCTATTGCCGCTGCGCCAGGCAGCGGCCAACGCCTCGGCGGCCTTCTCGGGGGAAGCGAAGCCCTGCTGCAACTGCCGGTCGGCCCATGATGACGGGCACGTCATCCAGGCTGCCAGCGCCACAAGAAGGATGGCAAGACGGCGCAGGCACGCCACTTTGCAAGTCTCTCGCATCATCGTCTCCTGCCGCCGCCAGCGGGTGCGGCGTGTGGCGCGGCACCTCTGAACGAGGGCGCGCTTGTTTGCGGTGCGGCCGACATACGGCTGGCTTGCCCACGTTGCGCTTGGCCGCGCACGTCGGCGCCGTGTCCGTACGACTCGAATGTTGGTGGGTAGCTTGGCGACGGTGCACGCGCAGCCGGGCGCGCCGTAGGCGCCTGACGTGGCGAGCTCCGCGGCGCATCGAGCGCCGGGCGTGCAGGTCCCACGGGAGAGGGGCGAATGACGGATCCGGCCGGCGTTGCGGAGGGCATCGGATAGCCCTGGAAACCACGCCGCACATCCGGTGAAATGGCAGCACCACCGAATCGCCCCGCTGGTATCGCGCTCGGATAGGGAACGCCGTGACGATGCCCCGGGTCATGTGCCCAGATACCGCTGATGGGAGCGCGATGGTGGTCGATATTGCCGAAGCGCCCGCGATCAATATCAATGCGATGGCCGTGCCAGTTGACGTGGTCCCAGCCCCACAGCGGGACGACCACCGAGAAACCGACCCAGCCGATACCGAGCCCGCCGATGACCACACCACCCCAGATATCGGGAAAGAGGTAGGGCGGGTACGCGGGATACGGCCAAGGCGCATAGACGACGTAGGGATCGTAGACCGGAACGTAGACGACTTCAGGATTGGTCGGCTCGATGGTGATGGCACCGTCCTCTGTCGACACAATCGCCTGCGTGGTCGATGCCAGTGTGCCGGCAGCGGCGGCACGACTGCGTAGACGTTGGATTGAATCCATCACAGCCGCCTCGTCCGCCAGGAATGCGTTGCCCACGCGCTCTGTCCAGTCGAGGTTGTCATCCATCATGCGCAGCAGCCCCGGGAACGGCACCAGCGATTTCACACTCGGGTCCCATGGCAGCGGTGCAAGCGCGTTGGTCAACGAATCACCGCCAAGCGCGGCATGGCTGGGCTCCTGCAGCCAACGATCGGCCTGCACCACTTCGAGCGGATACGTGGCCGCCATGAGGATCTGGGAGACAAGCGGATCCGGGTACAGCGCGATTGGCGCCAACAATGGATCGAGCTGTTCGGCACTGGCCAGAGGCGGGTCGCTTAACAGCACGCCAGGTTGAGAGAAGGCCACGTTGAAGAGCAGCAGCACGAGCGCCAGGGCCACTGCCATCGGCTTCACCGATCTCGCGTTCATCGACAGCCTCCTCACCTTCACGACATTGGAGCAGCGAGCCCTTGGCGGGCCTGTTCCTCATGCGATCCATATTGGGTCAGGCGTGCCGATGACGGTTGATGCGTATCAACGCTGGCGCGCATTTGCGTGCCCATGATGAGAGTGGAGTGGAGTACGGCTCGCAAACTGCCGGGAAGAGCCGGTTGTGGGTGCGGCGCGGTGCCGTGTTTCGAATCGTCGCCCAGGAGGCTTGCCATGCCGGACATCGTCACGCTCACCGTCAACCCAGCGATCGATATCGCCACGTCGGTCGAGCGCATGACGGATACGCACAAGATGCGCTGCGCTGCGCCGCGGTGCGCAGCGATCCGGGCGGAGGGGGCATCAACGTTGCCCGCGTCGTCCATCGCTTAGGCGGCGATTGCCTGGCCGTGTATCTTGCCGGTGGCCCCATGGCGGAACGATTGGCGTGGCTATTGACCGCAGAAGGGCTGCCATTCGAGCAGCTCCGGATTGGTGGCGAGACCCGGGAGAATTTTTCGGTAACGGAAACCTCCACCCACCGCGAGTTCCGGTTCGTGATGCCAGGCCCGGTCGTCTCTGAGGCGGAGTGGCAGCACTGCCTGGACCGCCTTGATGGGCTGCACCCTGCGCCGCTCTACCTCGTATTGAGCGGAAGCCTGCCGCTCGGGGTGCCTGAAGATTTTTACGCACGGGTCATCCGCATGGCCAAGGCGCACGGCAGCCGCGTCGTACTGGATACATCGGGGCCGACACTGCGTCTTGCGCTGCCTAGCGCGCCCTACCTGATCAAGCCGAGCCTCAACGAGCTTCGGCAACTGACTGGACTGACCCTGGAGACGGAAGCCGATTGCTTGCGTGCGGCCCGGGAGATTGTCCAGGCAAGGCATGCAGATGTCGTCGCACTCACGCTGGGTGCGGGCGGAGCCATGCTGGTGACCCAGGACGACGTGGCGTATGCAAGCTCCGTTGCAACGTCGGTTCACAGCACCATTGGTGCGGGCGATAGCTTTGTCGGCGCAATGGTGTGGGCGTTGAATTGGGGAGCTGACGTGCGCCAGGCATTTCGGTACAGCATGGCCGCCGCCGGCGCTGCCCTCGGGCATGCTGGAACCGAGCTGGGTAGCGCCGCAGAAATCGAGCGGTACTACCAGGGCGTTTCGCTATCGAGCGCAGCTTCAGTCGTGTCTGCGCCGAAAGATGAGCCACGCACTTAGGCTCGTCAGCGTGAGTGATAGCAGGGCAACAATCCAGAAACCGTTCTGTGCGCCTCGGAACGGAATACCGCCGATGTTCATTCCCAGCAGCCCTGAGACCAGGTTGATCGGCAAGGCCACCACAGTCACCGCCGTCAGCACCCACACGCTCTGGTTGGTATGCTCGGCGACCCTGTCGGCGATTTCGCCTTCGATCAATTGGATCCGCTCTTGAAGGCCAGCCATGTCCCGCAGCGCCAGGGAGTATTCCTCGGCCGATTGCCTTAAGGATTGCGCGTCCTCCTCTCGCATCCAGCGCGGAGGGTGATTGACCAGCCGGAACAGCGCTGCTGGTTCTGGCGCCAACAGACGCCGCAGGCGCACAAGATCGCGGCGAATGCCGCCCAGGCTCGAACGCGTTGGCAGATTTCCGATACGCAGAGCGGTTTCCACTTCATTCGCGGTTTGGGTCGCACTTCGCACAATGCCCAGCAAGACATCAGCCTGCTCTTGCAACAGTCGGATCAGGAGTGCCGCTGGGCTGAGAAAAGTGCTGCCGGCCTCCACCTCGCGGCTTAACCGGTCGACTGAACGCGGGGGTAGGCTGCTGACGCTCAGCAGACACCGAACGCTGACACTCAGCCATAACGTCGCGACGCTGGGCGGGCCCTTGTGGTCAACGTCGTAATCGACGTCGTTGACCACGGCAATGAGATTCTGATGGACGTGTTCGATGCGGGTCGAGCGTAGACCTTCCCGCAGGGCATCGCCGAACCCCAGAGGCAGCGTCACAAGTTGGCTTGGCCAACCGCTCAGTACGGTTGGGACGTCATGGAAATGCAGCCAAAGGAACCCTGGGGCCTCGCTTGAAGGGCGGCTGAGCCATTCGATGGCCTCATCTGCGTTGATCCTGCGGCCGGTTCCGCCTTCCGCAAACACGTAGCCACGATCCAGCGGCAGGGAACGTACTTCCTCTGTTGCCAGTGTTTCGGTGCTCATTTCGGCCTCCTTGCATCTGTCCTGCTGGATGGGCCTGCGTTCAGTCTTCACATCGTTCACGCAGTGTCCTGGCTTGGCCCTGTTCAGTCATGGGTCGGCCAGGACCCTGTCCAGATCCTGCCGATCGACCACCTCCTTCTCGAGCAGCCGTCGGGCCAGCGCTTCGAGCTTGGTGCGTTGGCCCTTCAACGTGGCTGTTACGCGGGTGCTTGCCTCGGCCAGCACGTTGCGTACCTCCGTGTCGATCAACTGCGCGGTGTTTTCGCTGTAGTCCTTGCGTTCGCGCCGCGCCCATCCTGTACCCGAGAAGAGGGGGTTGGGCGCATCTTCATAGGTGGCCAGGCCGAGCTGTTGGCTCATGCCGAACTGGGTGACCATCTGGCGGGCCATGTCGGTGGCGCGTTGCAGGTCGTTCTGCGCGCCGGTGGAGACATCGCCATAGACGATCTGCTCCGCCACATAGCCGCCCAGCAGCACATCGAGCCGGTCGAGCAACTCGCTGCGCTTGAGAAGATAGCGATCTTCCGTGGGGGTTTGCTGCGTGTAGCCCAGCGCGGTAACGCCTCTGGGAATGATGGACACCTTGGAGACGCGGTCCGCCAGGGGTCGATGCTCTGCAACGATGGCGTGTCCTGCTTCGTGGTAGGCGATGGTCTCCTTCTCCTTGGCGTTGATCACGCGGCTCCTCTTTTCGAGCCCACCGACGATACGATCCAGTGCCTCGTCAAAGTCTTCTGACTCGACCGCCGATTTGCCCTTGCGGGCGGCCAACAGCGCTGCTTCGTTGGCGAGGTTGGCCAAGTCCGCCCCAGCAAAGCCGGGCGTGCGGGCGGCAATCTTGTTCAAGTCCACATCGCTGCCGAGCATGACGTTTTTGACATGAACCCGAAGGATCTGCTCGCGCCCCTTGAGGTCTGGCCGATCCAGTGCGATGTGGCGGTCGAAGCGGCCGGGGCGCAGCAGCGCCGGGTCCAGTATCTCGGGGCGGTTGGTCGCTGCCATGATGATGACGCCTTTGTTGCTGTCAAAGCCGTCCATCTCCACCAGCAGTTGGTTCAGGGTCTGCTCGCGTTCTTCGTTGCCGCCAACCATGCTCAGCGCGCGGGTTCTGCCCAAGGCATCGAGTTCGTCGATGAAGATGATGCAGGGCGCCATGGTCTCGGCCTGGCTGAACAGGTCGCGCACCCGAGCGGCACCCACACCCACAAACATCTCGACAAAGCTGGAGCCGCTCATGCTGAAGAATGGAACCGCCGCTTCACCCGCAACAGCCTTGGCAAGCAACGTCTTGCCGGTGCCGGGGGCTCCCACCAGCAAAACCCCTTTGGGAATCCTGCCGCCCAGGCGTTGGTACCGCAGGGGATCCTTCAGAAAGCTCACGATTTCAGACAGCTCTTCCTTGGCTTCGTCGATACCGGCAACATCAGCAAAGGTCACGCCCGTTTCCTTCTGCATGTAGACCTTGGCTTTACTCTTTCCGATCTCCATCAGCCCGCCGGCGGCGCCCCCAATGCGCTTGATGAGAAAACGCCACAGGGCCAAGACGATGAGCACGGGCACGACCCATGACAGGAGCGCCCCCAGCCACTTGTTGTCAGGGCGGCCAACAAAGCGCACCTTGGCGGCTTCCAGTTCCGGCACGAGCGTCGGATCGGTCACGCGCAGTGTCAGGAAAGCATGGTCACCGTTACCTGCGCGGTTGATTTCTTCGATCTGCGGCTTCGAGAGGAGCGCGTCAACGCCCTCCGTGGAGAACGTGCCGGTGATGTCCTGTTCACCAACGGAAACGTCCTTGATCTTGCCCGCCTTCAACAGCACCTTGAAATCGCTGTAAGGCAGCGTCTCGACCTGGTCGGAGAGGAACCGGGTCTGGATGGCGAGTATGGCCAACATCGCCACGATGCCATACCAGATAGAGAATTTTTGCTGCCGCGGTTCCATGCCGTCTATCCGTTTGTTGGCCTCGCTCAAGAGCGCTGCCGTTGCGTGGCCGACGTACCGAGCCTGCTTGGAGCTTCGCGCTTTCAACCGAAGCGCGTTTGATACGGATCAACGGACCCGCACACGTGAGCGTTCACACGGCTATCTGGGGCGCACGTGAGATGGAGGGAACAGCTGCCGGCAGCCGGTCTGGTGGCGAAAGAAGATGATCGCCAGCGTCGGCGTCGATGTGGCCAGCTCTGCTCGCACGCAACCGCGTTCGAGCCCGGGACAGTGCAGGCGCGTGATGCGCAGATGCGGCGTATCGCTCGGGCCAAACCACTTGGCGAGCAATTCGCGAAGAGATGTGTGGTCGTTCAGCATTTTGTCCTCCAGCTTCTGCGGTCTTCTCGTACGCATGCCGTCTGGTGCCTCTGGCGACCTGCGCTTCGGGCCATGCTGTGCGCCACTCAACGGCAAGCGCTAGCAGCATCAGCCGAAAAAGTGTGCATGCGGCCCGCATAGTGAATCACCTGACCATCGCCCACATGGATGCTGTGATGCTCATACCCCTTGCGCTCAGTGTCGAGATGCGCGCCGACGAGCAAGGCCAGATGCGGCTGGGCAACCCCTTCCTGTGCGTGCCATACGGTGGGGGCTGCGATGTTCCGACGCATGGCGTGCCCCTGTGGGGTGGCCTGCTTGTATGCCCCCAGTATTGGCGGCGCAGACAAGGGCGTCATGCAGGCAGGGCTGAATATGCTGTCGGGCCGGTGCGCCTTCGTGTCAGGGAAATCTGACAGGCGTTGTGGACCCCTCCGAAGGCACCGAGGCGGGCGATGGTAAGGGGCATCAGATCGCTTGGGGCTGATGGCGCACGCGGCCAGGATGACGATGCCTCGCGACGTTGATCTGCCGCAAAACGTGTCCGACCCGTCGTGCCACGATGAATAGGCCGGCCCCCCGAGTTCTGCGGGGCCATTCATCAGGAGGCTGTCATGAGTCAAATCAGGCGTTACGACCCATTTGCCATCGAACCGGTGGGTGACATTTTTCAAGGGCTTCTGCGGTCATTTCGCGGTGGCGTGGAGGGCGCATTGCCGTTCAAAGTCGACGTAACGGAATCCGACACTGCGTACACCGTCGTTGCGGAAATCCCGGGCGCGAAGAAGGAAGACATTGACGTGACCGTCGACCGCGGCACGGTGATGCTCTCGGCCAAGGTGGAGCGCCAGTCCGAGAAGAAGGAGGGCGAGCGCGTCATCCGCAGCGAGCGTTACAGCGGATCGATGCAGCGTATGTTCACGCTGGATGCCGTCATCGACGAAGGCAAGGTCGAAGCCACCTACGAGAACGGGCTGCTGCACGTGACGCTGCCCAAGAAGGAAGCTTCTCCGCAGCAACGCATCACGATTCGTTGAGCGCGGGAGCGGCGCATGCGATTGCAGTTTCTCGGGGCCACCGAAACGGTGACCGGCTCGAAGTACGTGCTGGAGACAGGCGCGCATCGCGTCATGGTTGATTGCGGGCTGTTCCAGGGCTACAAGTCCTTGCGACTGCGGAACTGGGACGCGCTTGCCGTCAATCCGCACCATATCGACGCCGTCGTCCTCACGCGTGCCCATATCGACCACAGCGGCTACCTGCCGCTACTGGTGCGCAACGGGTTTCGTGGTCCCGTCTACTGCACGAAGGGTACAGCCGAGCTGTGCAACATCCTGCTGCCCGATAGCGCACGGCTTGCCGTTGAAGATGCCCAGTACGCCAACGCACAGGGTTTCTCGCGCCACCATCCTGCATTGCCCCTCTACGACGAACACGACGCTGCCAAGGCGTTACGCCGATTGCACCCTATGGGCTATGGGGAACGCTTCTCTGTGGCGGATGGGGTTGAGGCCGAGTTTCACCGTGCCGGACACATCATCGGCGCCTCCACGGTGACGGTGCTGGCGGAAGGCCGGCGCATTGTCTTCTCGGGCGATTTGGGGCGGCAAGCCGATCCTGTCATGCGTCCGCCTGAGCCCCTGGCGGAGGCCGATACCTTGCTGGTCGAATCCACCTATGGGGATCGGCTGCATCCATCCGGTGATCCGCTCGACGAACTCGAACGCATCGTGCACAGGACCCTGGAGCAGGGCGGCACGCTGCTGATTCCGGCATTTGCGGTCGGTCGCACGCAAGCGCTGCTGTACTGCCTCTACAAGCTGATCCAGGCGCATCGGATTCCGCACGTACCGATCTATCTTGATAGCCCGATGGCCGAGCGGGCCACCGAGGTGTTTGCACGCCACGTTGACGAACTGCACATCGATGCCGTGGATTGTCAGGCGGCCTGTGCTCTGGCGATTCCAGTGCAAAGCCCGCAGCAGTCGATGCATCTGTCGAACGACCGGGCGCCGAAGATCATCCTCGCAGCCAGCGGAATGGCCACTGGCGGCCGTGTCTTGCATCACCTCAAGAGCTTTGGCGGCGGCAAGCGCAATGCCATTCTGATGTCAGGTTTCCAGGCTGCCGGCACGCGTGGGGCGGCGCTGGTGGCGGGGCAGCGGCAACTGCGCGTGCATGGCCGCGATGTCGCCATCCGTGCGGCGGTTGAGCAGATCGCCAATCTTTCCGCCCACGCCGATGCCAACGAGCTGATGACCTGGCTGCGCGGCTTCTCTCGCGCGCCGCAGCAGACATTCATCGTCCACGGCGAGCCGGCCGCCAGCGACGCTTTACGCCAGCGGATTGAACGCGAGCTGCAATGGCCGGTATGCATGCCGGAGTACCGGCAGTCCTATGTGCTGAGCTGAACATGGAAACCCCAACACCACTTCGTACGGTCATGGGTGAGACGCCCAGGCGTGTGGTACTGGCCTTGCCCGGTAACCAGGCGGCGGCCGGCAGGCTGGCCGTGCCGCTGGCCGCCGAAATTGGACACGCCGAACTCAAGCGCTTTCCCGATGGTGAGTCCCACGTGAGGCTGCAAACGCCCGTGAGCGATGCTGAAGTGGTGGTCGTCTGTACGCTGGATCGGCCGGACGAGAAAGTGCTGGCGCTCCTATGGCTTGCCATTGCGGCCCACCAGGGTGGGGCGCGCCGCGTTGGACTGGTCGCGCCGTATTTGGCCTACATGCGGCAAGACGCCATCTTCCAGCCGGGGGAGATCTGCGCAGCGCAGCATTTTGCTGAGCTGCTGACACGCTACTTCGACTGGATGGTTGCGGTCGATCCTCACTTGCATCGCATTCCAAACCTGTCGGACATCTATGCGGTGCCTGCGGTGACAGTGCAGGCTGCACCGGCAGTGGCTGCCTGGTTGCAGGCCCACGTAACCAACCCGCTGTTGGTAGGGCCCGATGAAGAAAGCCGCCAGTGGGTCGAGCACGTGGCCAACCTCTGCAATGCGCCCTGGACTGTCCTGAACAAGACGCGCCACAGCGCCTGGAGTGTGGAGGTGTCGGCTGTCCGATCCGATTTGCAGACGGAGCGCACGCCTGTACTGCTTGACGACATCATCTCCACCGGCCGCACCATGATCGCAGCGGCCAACCAGTTGCGCAGGGCAGGATTGCCGCGCCCCGTATGCGTGGCAGTGCATGCCGTGTTTTCCGCCGATGCCTACAGCGAGCTGAGCGCCGTAGCGGCCGACGTGGTCACCTGCGACACCATCGCCCACCCCACGAACCGCATCGAGCTGACGGAGCCCATCGCCGCGGCGATCTCGCACATGTTTGATCTACCTCTGCCCACCGCGACGCGGCGCCTTGCGTGGTAAGGGCTGGGTTCCTACGCTGACGATGCCAAGACCCCCACCCCGTGAGAGATGCCTTATGAAACAGATCGAATTCCTGGCTTGCGAGCCAACCTACTGTGCGGCGGGCCCAACGTTGCTGTGCGGCGCCTCGGTGGATGGCAATAACGCTACCTATGCCATTACGGCAGAAGCACTCGAAGACCACTTTGGTGCCCGGTCGTGCCGTTCAGAAGATCTCGTGCAGGCCTTCTCGGGGCACCGCAACGATATCGAGGCCGTTGCCCGGGCCATGTTTGAGATGACCGGGTCCAAGCAGATCACCCTGCATAGTGGCCACTTCCGCTTTGGCCTCTAAGCGGATCGGGAGCCGTCGCCATGCTTGTTCCGCCTGAGGTAACGGTGCTGCCAGATCGGTTGATCTTCAAGCCCCTGGGCATCGACACCTGGCAGGAGCATGTCATCTACATGCATCCGGACTGTGCGATCTGCCGGTCGGAAGGGTTCACCGCACAGGCCCGGGTGGATGTACGGATTGGCCAGCGGTCCTTGATAGCGACACTCAATCTGGTTGGTTCAGGCTTGCTGGAGATGCACGAGGTCAGCCTGTCCGTCAGCGCCGTCGAGTCGCTGATGGCTAGGCCGGGCGATGCCGTTACCGTCAGCCATGCTCCCGCGCTGGAGTCGTTGCGAGCGGTGCGGGCCAAGATCTATGGGGCGCATCTGGATACGCACCAACTGGCAAGCGTCGTGAGCGATATCGCCAAGGAGCGCTATGCCGATGTCCATATCGCAGCATTCCTGAGCGCTTGCGGCGGCGAGCGTATGAGCATCAAAGAGACCATCGACCTGACGCAAGCGATGGTCGATACGGGTGAGCGTCTCAAATGGGATCGCGCCGTCGTGGCGGACAAGCATTGCGTGGGCGGCCTGCCCGGCAACCGTACCAGCCCGATCGTGGTGGCGATTGCAGCAGCGGCGGGGCTTTTGCTGCCCAAGACGTCTTCACGCGCGATCACCTCACCCGCCGGCACGGCCGACACAATGGAAACCCTCACCCGCGTGGCGTTGAGCGCCACGGAGCTGCGGCGCGTGGTTGATCGGGTGGGGGCTTCATTAGCCTGGGGCGGTGCGTTGAGCCTGAGCCCCGCAGATGATGTGCTGATCCGCGTGGAGCGGGCGCTGGATGTGGACAGCGATGCCCAGCTGGTGGCCTCCATCCTGTCAAAGAAGATCGCGGCTGGGTCGACCCACGTGTTGATCGACGTGCCGGTTGGGCCGACAGCCAAAGTGCGCCGCCTGCAGGATCTGGAGCGTTTGCGCATGCTGCTGGAGCGCGTGGCGCGAGCGTTTGGTGTGCGCGTCATGATCGTGCGTACCGACGGCTCTCAACCCGTCGGCCGTGGCATTGGCCCGGCACTTGAAGCGCGAGACGTTCTGGCCGTGCTGCAGCGCTCGCCAACGGCACCGTTTGATTTGCGGGAACGGTCGTTGCTGCTGGCTGCGGTACTGCTGGAGTTCTGTGAGGCGGCAGCGCAGGGCGAGGGGCTTCAATTGGCGACGAGCTTGCTTGACAGTGGTGCTGCGTGGCGCAAGTTCGAGGAGATCTGCGAAGCGCAAGGCGGGCTGCGCGTACCGGGCGAAGCGATTTTTCGTCGCGATGTTGTTGCCGAACACGATGGCATCGTGACCGAGATCGACAACCGGCACCTCGCCCGTATCGCCAAGCTTGCCGGGGCGCCGGTGCGCCAAGTGGCCGGCGTAGAAATGCACGCAAGGCTGCACGATCAGGTTCAGGCGGGGCAGCCGCTCTTTACCATTCACGCTCAGGCCTCGGGCGAGTTGGAGTACTCCTCAGCCTATGCGCGGATGCACGCGGCGGTATCTCTGGCCCCAATCGAGCATGTGGCTGTGTGCTCGCCTGAGGCACCCACTTGCCAGCAAGGGCAGTGAACGATGCGCGGGCGGCCATCCTGGAGGGCAATTCCAAAGGCGATGCAACCGCATTCGGCCCGCACGAGCCCATCGGCATGGGCGGCAATGCAACCGCAGGATGTGCTCGATAGCCTGGAGACACGACCGCAAGGCCTGACGCAGCAAGAGGCCGCCGCGCGCCTTCGCGAGTACGGTCTGAACCGGGTGGCCGACGGGCACCATGCATCCGTACTTGCCGAGCTGGCAAATCGCTCACTCAATCCGCTCAACGTACTGCTGATTTCACTGGCGGGTATCTCGGCCGCGCTTGGCGACATTCGGGCGGCTGTCCTGATTGCGGGGATGGTGGTGCTGAGCGTGACGCTGGGGTTTCTGCAGGAGCATCGCTCGAACCGGGCCGCAGAGGCGTTGCGGCGCATGGTTCATACCACCGCGGCTGCCCGCCGTATGGGCGGCGATGGAACAGAGTGCAACGAAGAGATTCCCATTGAACAGTTGGTGCCGGGTGACATCGTGCAACTCGCTGCTGGCGACCTGGTGCCGGCGGACCTGCGGTTGCTCAGTGCGAAGGACTTGTTCGTCAACCAGTCCGCCTTGACCGGCGAAGCGATGCCGCAAGAACGGCACGCCGAGCAGTATGGCGGGATGGTCGACGCAGACTTCGATCTGCCCAACCTGTGCTTCATGGGCAGCGCGATTGTCAGCGGATTTGGCACAGGCGTCGTGCTGGCGACCGGTCAGCAGACCGCCTTCGGGAGCGTGGCAGACCTGATTGCCGCACAGCGTGTGCAGACCAGCTTCGACCGTGGCATCACGCGCTTTACCTGGCTCATGCTGACGTTGATCCTGGTGATGGCGCCAACCGTCTTCCTTATCAACGGGTTGACCAAAGGCAACTGGTTTGAGGCGCTCTTGTTTGCTGTGGCTGTTGCAGTGGGCCTGACGCCCGAGATGCTGCCGATGATCGTGACGGTGAACCTTGCCAAGGGCGCGATCGCCATGTCGCGCAAGAAGGTCATCGTCAAGCGGCTCAACGCTATCCAGAACTTTGGTGCCATGGATGTCTTGTGTACCGACAAGACAGGCACGCTCACCCAAGACCGCATCATTCTCAAACATCACCTGGACTTGCGTGGCGAGGAGTCCGATCAGGTGCTGGAGTATGCGTTCCTGAACAGCTTCTACCAGTCTGGCCTGAAGAACCTGCTGGATATCTCGGTGCTCAAGCACGTTGAGCTGGAGCAGCGGCTGGACGTCCACGCGCGCTTTCGCAAGATTGACGAACTGCCATTCGACTTCGAGCGGCGACGCCTGTCGGTGGTTCTGGAGCGGAGCGATGGCAGCCACGTTCTGATCTGCAAGGGTGCGGTGGAAGAGGTGCTGGGCGTCAGCACGCGCTACGTCAGCGGCGACGAGGTCGGTCCGCTGGAGTCAGGGCATCTGGAACACGCCAAGCGCATGGCGGAGGACTTGAATAGCGATGGTTTCCGTGCGGTGGCGGTGGCGTACAAGGCGTTACCGCAGCAACAGTCCCAGTACGCCGTGGCGGATGAGTCGGACCTGATATTGCTCGGCTTCATCGCGTTTCTTGACCCGCCGCGGGAGACCGCTGCCGAAGCCCTCTCCGCACTCAAGGCCAGCGGAGTTACCGTCAAGATCTTGACCGGTGACAACACCATCGTTGCGCGCAAGATCTGCCGAGAGGTCGGTCTGGATGTCGATCCCGTTGTACTGGGCACGGAGCTGTCCGCCATGTCGCCGGATCAGATGGCCGAGATGGCGGAGCGCGCCTCGGTGTTCGCCAAGGTGTCGCCCGCACAGAAGGCGGCGATTGTCGAGGCGCTGCACCGCAAGGGGCATGTTGTCGGCTTCATGGGGGATGGCATCAACGACGGGCCGGCGCTCAAGACGGCCGATGTCGGTATCTCGGTGGACAGTGCCGTGGACATCGCCAAGGAATCCGCCGACATCATCCTGCTGGAGAAAAGCCTGGCTGTGCTGGGCGAGGGTGTGACGGAGGGGCGCAAGGTCTTCGGCAACATCGTCAAGTACATCAAGATGGGTGCCAGCTCGAACTTCGGCAACGTGTTCAGTGTGCTGGGCGCCAGCCTGTTTCTGCCGTTTCTGCCGATGGCGCCGGTCCAGGTGCTGCTGAACAACTTGCTGTACGACTTCTCGCAAACCGCCATACCGACTGACAACGTGGATGAGGACTACCTTGTGCGGCCGCGTCGGTGGGAGATCGGCCACATCCTGAAGTTCATGCTGTACATCGGGCCTGTCAGTTCGGTGTTCGACTTTGCAACGTACGCCCTGATGCTGGGGGTGTTTCATGCTTGGGGCAATCCGCAACTTTTCCAATCGGGGTGGTTTGTCGAATCACTACTGACCCAGACGCTCATCATCCACATCATCCGGACCGCCAAGGTGCCCTTTGTGGAAAGCCGTGCAAGTACGGCTCTGATCGCAACCAGTGTCGCCATTGCCTGTGTTGGGGTTGCCATGCCGCTGACACCGTTGGGCACGCTGTTTGGCTTTGTGCCTTTGCCAGTTGCCTACTGGCCCTGCCTGGTGGCGATTGTTGTCGTTTATGCCTTGCTCACCCATCTGATGAAGACCTGGTACGTGCGCCGGTACGGGCTCGACTGAGCTGGTCGATGGTACGGGCGCCATGCACAGAGGGCGCGGGAGCGTGCCCATTTGACTATCGTCAGCCGCGCCTTGGGTCTGGCGTCGTAGCATGGGTCAAGACAAGAAGGGGTGGGAATACGCCCCAGTGGGGGAAACCATGTTGGAAAAACAGCCCGATGAAGTATTTGCGGCCACGCTGTGGGAGCTTGAGGCAACGGTGGCAGCAACCTTGCCTTGGAGCGCGTTGATTCGTGCGACGCGCTCGGATTGCGGAGGCTACAACGTTGAAGCCAAATGGCCCTGGCTCGGTGCACATGGCAATTCGATGTTGTGCGCGCTGGCGATTCATTTTCCTGCCGATGCGTCCCGCGTCTACTGCGCACTGGGCCACCCCGGTCGGGAACAGGTGTGCCGACGCATTGGTGAGTGGCTGAGTGCTGAGCTGGAGTCGCAATTCGCCGGGCTGGCGGCGGATACCGGCTTCAGCATCAACCGCACCGTGCCGACAGCGCTGTTTTTTGACGACGGCGATTCGATTCGCGTCACCGCGCAAGACAAACGGCACGACTTTGCACTGTATCGGGGCGCCCCGCCGCCGCCGTTGTGATGCCTTGCAAAGGCTGCGTGTCATTTCTGTGAAGGGCGTCTAGAGTCGGCACTCTTGTCTCGGTTTGAGATGCATCAAGTTCATGCTGCGGCAGCTGGCATCTAATGGATTGCATATTTGCAAACGTTTAACGCCCCGACCATGCGCACCGCCCCCGTGCCGTCTTCCCCAGCTGCCGAGTTGATTGATCCACCGTTTCACGCTGCACTTGCACGTACGTCGGGTTCGTTGTCACTGGTATCGATGCAACTGGCGTTGCTCGATTGGGCACTGCACTTGGCGGTGTCGCCCGGCAAGCGGCTCGATCTGTGCCGCCTGGCACTGACCCAGGCCGAGCAGCTCGGGCGCTACATCCAGAACTGCATGGCGGCTGGCCCTCAACAGGCGAGTCTTTGCGTTCTGCCGCCGGCACAAGACCGTCGTTTCCAGGCCGATGAGTGGCGCCTGTGGCCGTTCAACGTGCTGCACCAAACCTTCCTGCTGACTGAGCAATGGTGGGAGGCGACAACACGCGGCGTGTGGGGTGTCGCCCAGCACCATGAAGACGTGGTGGCCTTTGCCGCACGGCAGTGGCTCGACATGATGTCGCCGGGCAACCAACTGGCGACGAACCCCGTCGTCCTGCGTCAAACCTTTGAGCAGCACGGCGCCAATCTCGTGCGGGGCGCGCTCAACGCGCTTGACGATCTGGAACGTGCCATGAGCGGTGCGCCGGCCGCCGGCACCGAACGCTTTGTGGTGGGGCGCGACGTGGCGGTGACGCCCGGCAAGGTCGTGCTGCGCAATCGCCTGATGGAGTTGATCCAGTACGCGCCCAACCCGTCTGTCAGGCCCAAGGTCCAGGCCGAGCCCATCCTGATCGTGCCGGCGTGGATCATGAAGTACTACATCCTGGATCTGTCCCCGCAGAACTCGCTGATTCGCTATCTGGTGGAGCAGGGCCATACTGTGTTCTGCATCTCGTGGAAGAACCCTGACGAGGCCGACCGCGATCTCGACATGGATGACTACCTCAAGCTCGGCGTCTTCGCCGCGCTCGATGCGGTCAACGCCATCGTGCCGAATCAGCGCGTGCACGCCACGGGCTACTGCCTGGGCGGCACACTGCTGGCCATTGCAGCGGCGGCCATGGCGCGCGATGGCGATGCGCGGCTGGCGTCCATGACGCTCTTTGCCGCGCAGACGGACTTTTGCGAACCGGGTGAGCTGGGGCTCTTCATTGACGAAGCTCAGGTCAGTCTGCTTGAGGCGCAGATGGCGCAGACCGGCTATCTGCGTGCAAGCCAGATGGCTGGCGCCTTCCAGATGCTGCGGTCGTATGACTTGCTGTGGTCACGCGTGGTGGGCGAATACCTGCTGGGTGATCGCGCGCCCATGAACGACCTGATGGCCTGGAACGCCGATGCCACGCGCATGCCCGCGCGCATGCATAGCCAGTACCTGCGGCGCCTGTTCCTGAACGACGACCTGAGCGAGGGCCGCTACCCCGTCAACGGCAAGCCGGTGATCCTGAACGATCTGGACCTGCCGATCTTCGTGGTGGGCACGCTGACCGATCATGTCGCGCCATGGCGCTCGGTCTACAAGCTGCATCACTTGACCGAGGCGGAGCTGACATTCGTGCTGACCAGCGGCGGCCACAATGCCGGCATTGTCAGCCCACCGGCAAATTCGCATCGGCGCTTCCAGATGCAGACACGTCACGCGGGCGGGGTTTCGCTGGCGCCGGATGACTGGCTGGCGTCGGCCCCAACCACGGACGGTTCATGGTGGCCGGCATGGCATGCGTGGCTGACCACGCATGCATCTGCCCCCACACCGGTCAAGCCGCCGAAGATGGGGGCTCCGGGCCTGCCGCCGTTGGGCGATGCGCCTGGCATCTACGTGCTGGAGAAATAAATGCGTGAGCAGGATAAGACCACGGCGTACGGCTGGTACGCCGGCACGCATATGGCCGCCCTTGCCGCAATGGCCTCAGCCACAGCCGTACTGGCGTTGTCGGGCTGCATCTCGATGGCGCCGCCATACGAAGCCCCGGCGCTGCCCGTGGCCCAGCACTATGACGCCAACGATGACCGTGATGGTCTGTCCGCCGCTGCCGTCGGCTGGCAAGCCTACTTTACGGATACGCGTCTGCAGGCGTTGATTGCCCAGGCGCTGGAGAACAACCGCGACTTGCGGACCGCGGTGCTGCGCGTGGAAGAGGCACGCGCGGCGTTCGGCATCCAGCGCGCGGAAACGTTTCCGCACCTCAACGCGCAGGCTGGCATCAACCGCCTGAGCATTCCGGCTGACCTGAGCCCCTTCGGCATGCCCATGCGCGTGAGCCAGTACCAGGTGGGCGCCGGTGTCTCAAGTTGGGAGATCGATTTCTGGGGGCGCGTGCGCAATCTCAATGACGCCGCGCTGGAAAGCTACGTGGCGTCTGATGCGGCGCGCCGTGCAGTCGCACTCGGGCTGATCGCGCAGGTGGCTGACAGCTATCTGGTCCTGCGTGAGCTGGATGAGCGCATCGCGCTGGCACAGCAGACCGTGGACAGCCGCACCGAGACCCTGCGCATCTTCTCGCGCCGCGTGGCAGTGGGGGCGACATCGCGGTTGAACCAGACGCAAGTCGAGACTCTGCTGACCCAGGCGCAGGCACTGCTCACGCAACTGCAGCAAGCGCGCGATGCGCAGGCGCATGGCCTGACGCTTCTCGTGGGTAAGCCCATCGACCTGCCACCGGTAGCAGAGCCACTCGATGAGCACCGGATGCTGGTGGAGTTGCGTGCAGGGCTGCCCTCTGATCTTCTAACGCAACGCCCGGACATCGCTGCCGCAGAGCACCGGCTGCGTGCTGCGCACGCCAGCATCGGCGCGGCACGCGCGGCATTCTTCCCGCGCGTGGCATTGACGGGCGCCTACGGCACGGTCAGCCCAGAACTGGGCAACCTGTTTGCACCCGGCACGCGTGCCTGGGTTTTTGCGCCGAGCGTGACCCTCCCGCTGTTCGAAGGCGGCAAGCTGCGCAGCAACCTGGACCTGGCGCAAGCCCGCCGTGATCTTGCCGTCGCGGGCTACGAGAAGACCGTACAAAGCGCGTTTCGCGATGTGTCTGATGCGTTGTCCGCGCGCAAGTGGCTGGCCGAACAGCTCGACATCGCGCAGGCCACGCTGGCAGCGCAGACCGAGCGCGCACGGCTGTCGCAACTGCGCTTCGATGCGGGGGCCTCGGCATTTCTGGAGGTGCTCGACGCACAGCGCGATCTGCTGGCCGCGCAGCAGCAACTGGTGCAGGTGCGCCGCGCGCTGCTCTCCAGCCGCGTAGGGCTGTACGCGGCGCTGGGCGGCGGTACGCAGGCCGTCGAATCCGCATCCGATACCCAAACCCATCTGAGCCTGACGCCGCCCCCGCGCGCATCAGGAGAAACAACACCATGACAACAACGCCCCAACAACGATGGATTGCATTGCTCGCTGCCGCCCTGGTGATTGCCGGTGGTGCGTTTGCGTGGAAGGCCTTGCGGCAGGACGGCCCCGGCAAGGGCTTTGCCAGCGGTAACGGCCGCATTGAAGCCACCGAGATCGACGTGGCCACCAAACTGCCCGGCCGCGTGCAGGACATTCTGGTGGATGAGGGCGACTTCGTGAACGCCGGTCAGCCGCTGGCGCACATGCAGGTGCAGACGCTGGAGGCCCAGCGCGACGAGGCCCAGGCGCGGCAGCAGCAGTCCGTCTCCGCCGTGGCCAGTGCACAAGCCCAGGTGGCCGTGCGCGAGGCAGACCGGCAGGCGGCCCTGGCACAGGTCGCCCTGCGCGAAAGCGACCTGGATGCTGCACAGCGCAGGTTGGCGCGTTCTGAAACGCTGTCGCGCGAAGGGGCGTCGTCCATGCAGGAGCTGGATGACGACCGCGCCCGTGTGCGTGGCGCCAAGGCCGCACTGGTGGCGGCCCGCGCGCAAGCGGAAGCGGCGCAGGCCGCTGTGGCCGCAGCCCGCACGCAGGTGGCCGGCGCCAATGCCACGGTCAAGGCCGCAGACGCGACGGTGTCGCGCGTAAAAGCGGATATTGACGACAGCGCCCTGGCTGCCCCGCGTGACGCCCGCGTGCAATACCGCATCGCCCAGCCTGGTGAGGTGCTGGCCGGTGGCGGGCGGTTGCTCAACCTGGTGGATCTGTCCGACGTCTACATGACCTTCTTCGTGCCAGAAACGGACGCTGGACGCATTGCCATGGGCAGCGAGGTGCGCATCGTGCTCGACGCCGCGCCGCAGTACGTGATTCCGGCCCGCGTATCGTTCGTGGCCAGTACCGCACAGTTCACACCCAAGACTGTGGAAACCGCCTCCGAGCGCCAGAAGCTGATGTTCCGTGTCAAGGCGCAGATTGATCGTGATCTGCTGCGCAAGCACCTCAAGCTGGTGAAGACGGGTCTGCCCGGCATGGCGTGGCTCAAGCTCGATGCGCAAGCCGAATGGCCGGTCAACCTGGCGATCAAGGTTCCGCAGTGACCCCGTTCGCCAATCCGCTCACCCAGCACGATGCCCAGCTTGGGCCGCCGCTTGGTCCATTCGTAGTCAGTCTGGCCGGCGTGAGCCTGCGTTACCGCAAGACGCTGGCGCTGGATGGCATCACGCTTGACCTGCCGGCTGGTTGCATGGTGGGCCTGATCGGGCCCGACGGTGTGGGCAAGTCGAGCCTGCTGTCGTTGGTGGCGGGTGCACGGGCCCTGCAGGATGGCGCGGTGCATGTGCTGGGCAGTGACATGGCCGACCGCCGCGCACGTGCCGTGGTCGGCCCGCGCATCGCCTATATGCCGCAAGGCTTGGGGCGCAACTTGTACCCCACGCTGTCGGTTGAAGAGAACCTGCAGTTCTTCGGCCGCCTGTTCGGTCACAACGCAGCGGAGCGCCGCCGACGTATCGATGCGCTCACAGCCAGCACCGGCCTTCGGCCATTCCTTTCGCGGCCGGCGGGTAAGTTGTCGGGCGGCATGAAGCAGAAGCTGGCGCTGTGCTGCGCGCTGATCCATGACCCGGATCTGCTGATTCTCGATGAGCCGACCACGGGTGTTGACCCGCTCTCGCGCAGCCAATTCTGGGACTTGATTGCAAGCATTCGGGCCGGGCGCCCGGGCATGAGCGTGGTTGTGGCCACCGCGTACATGGAAGAGGCTGAACGCTTTGACTGGCTGGTCGCCATGGACGCAGGGCAGGTGCTTGCCACCGGCACGCCGGCAGCACTGCGCAGCCGCACGAGCACCGATTCGCTGGAGGCGGCGTTCATAGCGCTGCTGCCGCCAGCGCGCCGGCAGGGGCACCAAGCCGTGGTGGTGCCACCGCTGGTGGCTGGTGCGGAAGACGATGTGGCCGTGCAGGCGGGCGGACTGACCATGCGCTTTGGCGACTTTGTGGCGGTCGACCACGTCGACTTCCGCATACGCCGCGGTGAGATCTTCGGTTTTCTCGGCTCCAACGGCTGCGGCAAGTCGACCACCATGAAGATGCTCACCGGCCTGCTGCCCGCCAGCGAGGGCCAGGCCTGGTTGTTTGGCCATCCGGTCAACCCCAAGGACATCGATACGCGACGGCGCGTGGGCTACATGTCGCAGGCGTTCTCGTTGTACGGTGAGTTGACCGTGCGCCAGAACCTCGTGCTGCATGCGCGCCTGTTCCAACTGCCCGAACCCGAGGTGCAGCCGCGCGCGGCAGAGATGCTCGCCCGCTTCGGGCTCCAGGACGTGGCCGACAGCTTGCCCGAGCGCTTGCCGCTGGGCATGCGGCAGCGCCTGTCGCTGGCCGTGGCGATGGTGCACAAGCCGGAACTGCTGATCCTGGATGAACCGACCTCCGGTGTCGACCCGGTCGCGCGTGACATGTTCTGGCGCCTGATGGTCGACCTGGCCCGGCAAGACCGGGTGACCATCTTCATCTCCACGCACTTCATGAACGAGGCCGAGCGCTGTGACCGCATCTCGCTCATGCATGCCGGCCGCGTGCTGGTGAGCGATGCGCCCGCCGCGCTGGTACGTAGGCGCGGCACGCAGACGCTGGAGCAGGCATTCATCGCCTATCTGCGGGAGGCGTCTGAAACGGTGTCCGATGCGGCTCCCGGCGCCGCCGAGATTGCCGCACCCGCACCCGTAGCAACAACCACCGCATCAACCGGCACGTCTACACGCCGTCACTTCAGCCTCGCGCGTGCCTTGAGCTACTCGCAACGCGAGGCGCTGGAATTGCGCCGCGACCCGGTACGCGCCACGCTGGCTTTGCTGGGCACGGCCATCCTGATGTTCATCATCGGATACGGCATCAGCCTGGATGTGGAGAACCTCACCTACGCGGTGCTCGACCGCGACCAGACCGCAATTTCCCGCGATTACACGCTCAACCTGGCCGGCTCGCGGTATTTCATCGAAAAACCCCCGATTCGCGACTACGCTGAGTTGGACCGCCGCATGCGCAACGGCGAGCTGTCGCTGGCGATTGAGATTCCCCCGGGTTTTGCGCACGATGTGGAGCGCGGCGCGGCCGTACAGATCGGCGCCTGGGTGGACGGCGCCATGCCCACCCGTGCAGAAACCGTACGCGGCTATGTGCAGGCCATCCACCAACTCTGGCTGGCAGACGCCGCCGTGCACCGGCTGGGGATGCGGCTCGCGATGCCCAGCACGATTGAGACGCGCTATCGTTACAACCCCGACGTGAGAAGCCTGCCCGCCATGGTGCCCGCCGTGATTCCGATGCTGCTGATGATGATTCCCGCCATGCTGGCGGCGTTGTCGGTGGTGCGCGAAAAGGAACTGGGCTCCATCATCAATTTCTACGTGACGCCGGTCACCCGTGCGGAATTCGTGCTGGGCAAGCAGGCGCCGTACATCGTGCTGGCGATGCTGAACTTCTTGCTGCTGGCGTTGCTGGCGGTGACGGTGTTCGGTGTGCCGATCAAGGGCAGCTTTGCGACGCTCGCGCTGGGTGCGCTGATCTTCGTGACGTGCTCGACGGGTTTCGGGTTGTTTGCGTCCACGTTCACGCAAAGCCAGATTGCCGCCATGTTCGTCACCATGATCGGCACGATCATCCCGTGTGTGCAGTTTGCGGGTTTGCTCAACCCCGTGTCGTCGCTGGAGGGCGTGGGGGCCATGATCGGGCGCGTGTATCCGGCCACCCACTTCCTGACCATCAGCCGCGGCGTGTTCAGCAAGGCGCTGGATGTGAGCGCATTGGGCAGCGCCTTCTGGCCGCTGCTGGCGGCGGTGCCGGTCATCCTGGCGGCCACGCTGTTGATGCTGCGCAAGCAGGATCGGTAGGGGCGCGCCATGTCAGACCATCCGACCGATCGCCGGGCGGCCCGCTTGCGCAACATCTTCCGCCTTGGTGTGAAAGAGCTGTGGAGCCTGGTGCGCGACCCAATGATGCTGGTGCTGATTGCCTACACTTTCACGCTATCGATCTACGTGGCAGCTACCGCCATGCCGGAGAGCCTGCACAACGCCTCGATTGCCATCGTGGATGAGGACAGCTCGCCGTTGTCGGCACGCATTGTCTCGGCGTTCTATCCGCCGCATTTCCGCACGCCCGCGCTGATTCCACTTACCGAGATGGACGCCGGGATGGATAGCGGCCGCTACACCTTTGTGCTCGACATCCCGCCCAACTTCCAGCGCGACGTGCTGGCGGGGCGCGCGCCGGCCATCCAGCTCAACATTGACGCCACCCGCATGAGCCAGGCCTTTACCGGAAACGGCTACATCCAGCAGATCGTCTCGGGCGAGGTGAGCGAGTTCCTGCAGCGCCACCGTGCGGCACCGGCCGCGCCGGTTGACCTGGTGCTGCGCACGCGCTTCAACCCCAACCTGGAACAGACGTGGTTCGGCTCGCTGATGGAGATCATCAACAACGTGACCATGCTGTCGATCATCCTGACCGGCGCCGCGCTCATCCGGGAGCGGGAGCACGGCACCATCGAACACCTGCTGGTGATGCCCGTCACGCCGTTCGAGATCATGACGGCCAAGGTGTGGTCGATGGGGCTAGTGGTGGTGCTGGCCGCGCTGATGGCACTGGTGTGCGTGGTGCAAGGCGCGCTGCATGTGCCCATCGAAGGTTCGATCCTGCTGTTCATGCTGGTGGCGACGCTGCACCTGTTTGCCACCACCTCGATGGGTATCTTCCTTGCGACGGTGGCGCGGTCCATGCCGCAGTTCGGCATGCTGCTGGTTCTGGTGCTGCTGCCGCTGCAGTTGCTCTCGGGCGGTACCACCCCGCGCGAGAGCATGCCAGCACTCGTGCAGGACATCATGCTGGCCGCGCCGACCACGCATTTTGTATCGGCGTCACAAGCGATTCTTTATCGGGGCGCAGGATTGTCCGTCGTATGGCCGCAGTGTCTGGCCATCGGTGCAATCGGTGCCGTGCTGTTTGTCGCATCATTGACGCGCTTTCGTAAAACCATCAGCCAGATGGCTTAAGGAGCCAACATGGATACACCTGCCAACCTTCCTCTCGCGCTCTTCAAGGCGCAAGTCGCACTCGGGCTGCAAACACTGGGCCTGCTCAAGACGGCGCGGCAGCGCTGGTATGAACTGGGTGCAGAATTGCTGGCTGAAGACGTAGGACGTACAGAATCTGCGCTGACCGAGCTGCAAGGCGTTGAAGACTGGAACGCATGGGCAACGCTGCTCCCCAACGCTTTCTGGCAGGCCAACCAACGCGCAATGAATGTGGTTCAGGGCGTGATGCAAACAGCGATCGCCAATCAAGCGAGCTTTGCAACGGACTACCAGCGCGCCATGATGGCGTGGCAGCAGGCCTCTGTGCAGGCACTGAGCGCGGCCGGGAATGCCATGCCGGTACATACGGTGCTGCAGGGCATGCTGTCTTCGTTGGGGGCGCCGGCCGATGCGTTCATTCGCTCGGCAGTAGTGTTGCCAGGCACGGCACCTGCGCGCAGCATGGGCAACGGTCAACTTCGCACGGCTTCCTGAGGAGCACACATGGGCCCCGACCACCTGCCGGCGCCGCCGGCATCGCTGCCGGGCGGCGATCTGAGCGTGGTGCGCAATCGCACCTTTGACGAAATCGCCGTTGGTGAAACGGCCGCCATCCAGCGCACGCTGACAGCGGAGGACATCCAGCTCTTTGCCGTGCTGTCGGGCGATGTCAACCCGCAGCACTTGGACCCCGAGTTTGCGGCCTACACGCGCTTTCATGGTGTGATTGCCCACGGCATGCTGGGCGGCGCGTTGATTTCCGCCGTGCTCGGAACGCGCCTGCCTGGGCCCGGTACGGTCTATCTTGGGCAGACATTGCAGTTTCACGCGCCGGTGCGTATTGGCGATACGTTGACCATCCGCGTGACGGTCACCAGCAAGGAAGAGCGGAGCAAGCGGCTCAAGCTGGCGTGCACCTGTACCAACGACAGTGGCGTCATCGCCGTTACCGGAGAAGCCGAGGTCATCGCGCCTACCGAGCGGATCGAGCGCCCACGTACAACGCTGCCCGATGTACGCATCACCACCGGCGGCAACGGCATCCATCGGCTGCTTGATCACGTGCGGCCCCTGGGGGCGATCCGCATGGCGGTCGTCCACCCGTGCGATGCGCTGAGCCTGTCCGCCGCGCTGGATGCCCGCGCTGAAGGGCTCATCGTGCCGTGCCTGGTCGCACCGCGCGCCAAGTTGATGCGCGTCGCCGCTGAAGCCGGGCTTGACCTGAGCGGCCTGGAAATCGAAGACGTGCCACACAGCAGCGCCGCGGCCACCCGCGCGGTGGAGCTTGTGGCGCTGGGCAAGGCCGAGGCGCTCATGAAAGGCAGCCTGCATACGGATGAGCTGATGGCGGCCGTGGTGCGCGCTGAAGCCGGGCTGCGCACCAAGCGTCGGATCAGCCATTGCTTCGTCATGCAGACACCAGCGTATCCACGCCCGTTTATCGTGACGGATGCCGCTATCAACATTGCACCGACCTTGGATCAGAAGGCCGACATCATCCGCAACGCCATCGATCTGGCCCATGCGATTGGCGTGGCGCGGCCGCGCGTGGCGATCCTGGCGGCAGTCGAAACCGTGAACCCGCACATGCCCGCCACGCTCGACGCAGCGGCGTTGTGCAAGATGGCCGACCGCGGCCAGATCGAAGGAGGCGTGCTGGACGGGCCACTGGCCTTCGACAACGCGGTATCGGCCGCTGCAGCCCGCATCAAGGGCATCGTTTCGGAAGTGGCAGGGCAGGCCGATGTGCTGGTGGTGCCGGATCTGGAAAGCGGCAACATGCTCGCCAAGCAGTTGGAATACCTGGGTGGGGCCGCCAGCGCGGGCATTGTGCTCGGCGCACGCGTGCCCATCGTATTGACCAGCCGTGCCGATTCACGCGAATCGCGCATTGCGTCATGTGCCGTCGCCACGTTGCTGGCGCACCGTTACCGCATCCTCCCGCCATGAACGATTGCATCGTCGTACTGAACTGTGGCTCGTCGAGCATCAAGTTTGCGTTGTTCGATGCCACACAGCTTCCGTTGCCCCGTACCCCCGTGTGGAG
The DNA here is from genome assembly GCF_958415495.1 of Ralstonia flaminis. Classification (NCBI taxonomy): domain Bacteria; kingdom Pseudomonadati; phylum Pseudomonadota; class Betaproteobacteria; order Burkholderiales; family Burkholderiaceae; genus Ralstonia; species Ralstonia flaminis. Next base: position 127,657 of record NZ_CATZLL010000011.1, read on the forward strand.
CGGGAAAGTGGAAGGCATCGGCACCGATCACCCCACCGTAGCGGAAGTCGGAGCGCCAGCGCAGGCCGTGGAGCTTGACGCCGCGCAGCCGTATCACGCTGCGCTGCTGCACATTCGCCGGCGTGTCGAGCACGTGCTCGGCAACCGTCGGTTGGTTGCCGTGGCACACCGTGTGGTGCACGGCGGAGCCAAGTACTTTGCACCCGTACGTGTGGACGCGGAGGTGCTTTCCGATTTGCGCAGCTTCATCCCGCTGGCACCGCTGCACCAGCCGTTTGCGTTGGAGGCCATCGAGGCGCTGCTGTCAGATCTGCCCGAGGTGCCGCAGGTGGCCTGTTTCGATACAGCGTTCCACCACACGCTGCCGCAAGTTGAAATGATGCTGCCGCTACCGTATGCCGCGTGGGAGCGCGGGTTGCGGCGCTACGGTTTTCACGGGCTGTCGTACGAGTACATGTCGATCGTCTTGCCCGAGCGACATGGCGATATCGCCCGTGGGAGAACCATCGTCGCGCACCTTGGCAGCGGTGCCAGCCTGTGTGCCATGCGCGGGCTCGAGAGCGTGGCGACCACGATGGGGTTTTCCGCGCTCGACGGCCTGATGATGGGCACACGCTGCGGCGCCCTGGACCCAGGCGCGGTGCTCTACCTGATGGAGACGGAGCATCTTTCTCCCGCACAGGTGGGGCACGTGCTGTATCACGAATCCGGTCTGCTCGGCGTGTCGGGGGTGTCATCTGACCCGCGCGATCTATTGGCGCAAGAAGCCGACAACCCGCGCGTGCAGGCGGCGCTGGCGCTTTACGTGCGTCGCATCGTCCGCGAAATCGGTGCCCTGGTGGCTGTTCTTGGCGGCTTGGACTTGCTGGTTTTCACGGCGGGGATTGGCGAACACAACGCCGTGCTGCGTGAGCGCGTCGTGCGTGCGCTCGGCTATCTGGGCGCCGATTTGGATGAGGCGGCCAACCAAGCGCACGCCGCAATCATTTCCAGTTCGGCCAGCCGGATTCGTGTGGCGGTGGAGCCCACAAATGAGGAGTGGGTCGCTGCACGGCATGTCGCCCAGAGTGAGCAGTCGCGGTAGTCGTTGATATTGGTCTTTGGCCGTAGCGAAAGGTGATCAGAGTGATTTCAAGAAGCCGATCAGTGCCGCGTTGACCGCCTCAGGTGCTTCTTGCTGGAGCCAATGGCCCGCCTTGGGTACCACCTGCGACACGCGCAGCTGAGGCACTAACGACGGCATGGCATCGATGATGTTCTGCATGCCCGGCATCGCGAGGCCAGTATCGCTTTCGCCCACCAAGTACATGGCGGGCACATGGATTTGCAGGCCGACAAAGGCTGCCTCGGCTGCCCAATTGCGGTCAAGGTTGCGGTAGTAATTCAGACCACCGCGAAAACCGCTTTTCTCAAACGAGCGCACAAGCTGCTCAAAGTCCACGGCGCTGAGCCAGTCCGGCAGGGCTTGTGGGGTCGGCAATGCCGTAAGCAGTCCGTCTGAGCGAGCAAGCATGCCGAAGGGATTCGGTGTGAGCACATCGTCGCGTGGCCCAGCACTTCCTGAAGCCGCAAAGTAGATCTTGCGCAGGGTTGTCGCCACATCGGCCTCCAGCTCTCGCTCCGCCAGGCCTGGAGATGCAAAGTAGTGCGTGTAGAACCAGGCGTCTGGAGTCTGGGGAAAAAGCCGGCTGGGTGCCATGGGCGCACGGCCCATCATGGGCACCCCTAGTGCGGCCACCGCTCGGAATCGGTCCGGTCTCAAAAGCGCTGCTTGCCAGGCAATCGTCGCGCCCCAATCTCCGCCGACAACCACGGCTTGCTGCTCTCCCAATGCATCGAGCAGCGCGACCAAGTCGCCGACCACTTGCAGTGCCGTGTATGCGTCGACTGCCTCGGGCTGCTCACTGCGTCCATAGCCACGCAAATCTGGAGCGACGGCGCGGTAGCCTGCCGCTGCAAGCGCCGGCAACTGATGGCGCCACGCGAGGGAGGTCTCTGGAAATCCGTGGCAGAGCAGGACCAAGGGCCCCTGGCCTTGTTCAAGCAGACTAAGGCGTATTCCGTTGGCATCGACCAGGCGATGAGAAGCTGTCGTCATGAGTGTCTCGCTGTGCGTGAGCTAATACTGTAATATACAGAGTTACGGAATAAAAGCATCTTCTGAATATGGCTCAAGACGTACGCCTTGCCCGGCTGTTGCACGTACTCATTCACATGCATCTGCGCGGTGGCTCTACCAGTTCTGAAACGATTTCGCAGATGCTGCACACCAATCCGGTCGTAGTGCGACGGACCATGGCGGCGCTGCGTGACGCGGGCTACGTTGCCTCCGCTGGCGGGCGCAGCGGAGGTTGGACACTCGCATGCGGACTCGACGCGCTCACGGTGGGCGACATTCATGCAGCGATTGCGAGTGCCAGTCCGTTTGCTTTCGGGCCAGCCCAAGACAACCCGCAGTGTCCAGTAGAAGCGGTGGTGAACCGCTTTGTCAGCGAAGCGCAGCGTGCGGCGGAGAATGAACTGTTGAGGTGCTTTCAAGGCAAGCGCTTGTCAGCGCTCGCAACAGAGTGCATCTCGTTCGCGTCGGAGCCTCAGGCGAATCACTCTGTATAGCGTTGACTGCCAGCGTAGAGACTTCTCTTTTGATGCATCGATCGCTGGCCGCTTCCGCATGGCATCCGCGATGGGTAGAGGGCTCAGGGTTCTGTGAAGCCACGTTGCTATCCGCCGCGATGAAGTGCTCGAAAAAAAAGCACCTCGACAGGCCTTATTTTTGGCAAGCACAGCATTGTTCCGTAAGAATAAAGTCTGTCTGAATCGCACATTCAAATCTCTCCAGGAAGCAGGGCGCCTGCATTAGTTGTTGCTCGATCTCGTACAGCGCCAGGTCCTTGCCACGCAGCCACTCTGGTCTGCGCCTCATGCCACTCCATGTCTGACCAGTCACAGGGTCGTGGTAGTTCGGCCAAATGCTGTGCTGCCTACAGGAGCCGTATTCCGGCGGGAAGTTGAGCGCATGTGGTTGGATGCCGAACTCGGTGATGATCCACTGTGCGTCGGCGATGTGTTTCTTGCGGTCACCGTGGCGTACCGCATGAATCTGGAGCTTGCCCCCGTCCAATTCTCGCAACAGGTCGGATAAAGGCGGCACAGTGGATTCCCCGGGCGCGGTTGTTTTGCGCTGTTCTTCATGGCGCAGCGAGCCCTATCGTTTGAACCCTGATGTGACGACTTCAATCCCGATCCAACTCCGCCCTGAGCAGCGTGAGCCGCGTGCCCCCATCCGGCGTAAAGTGCGTGCCGTAACGGACCAACCCAAGCTGGTGGAGATGGCAGCTCATCGTAAAGCTGAGCAGCATGCCGGGCTCGGTTTCATTGATCTCGATGTCGATGGCTTTCAGGCGTGGCTCGTAGGCCAGCAGCGTGGTCTCGATCTCGCGCTTGAGCGTGTGGGCCGACGCCGGCAAATGCCGATAGACCTTGGACAAGTCTCCCAGCCCGTAGTCCGGCACATGTGCGAGGCTATTGCGGCGGCTGTTCAGGATGCGCTGGATGTTGTCCTGCACCGATAGGAAGGTTTGCGTGGCCTCATCAAACGCGTCGATCGGGGCGCCATTTGCAAAGTGTCCCGTAATCGCCTCGAACAACCCCGGCCCTCTGCGCGTCATGCTGCGGCGCTCTCGGCTTCATCAAAGCCCACGGTCATGCCTTCTTCTGCATCAAACGACAGGCGCACCGCTGCGGGCGGCTGGCGATGGGCGCCACGCACCAGCAACTCGCGCGACAGCACGGGCAAGATCTGCTGATCGAGCAGGCTGTCGATATTGCGTGCGCCGGAATCGGGCAATTGGCAGGCGCGTACGAGTTCGTCCACCAGCGCGTCGTCGCACGTGAGCGGCACGTCGAAGCGGCGGGCGATGCGCGTTGCCACCTTGTCGAGCTTCATGCGCACGATGGCGGCCAGCGCATCGGCGGCCAGCGGTTGGAACGGAATGGTCTGGAAGCGCGCCAGCAGGGCGGGCTGGAAGTGTTCGATCAACAGGGGGCGGATGGCTTCCATCAGCATGGCGGGCGTGGAGCGGCCGCCGGCTTCGGCCACGGCATCCGTCGCAGCCATGATCTGGTCGCTGCCCAGGTTCGACGTCATCAGGATCACGGTATTGCGGAAGTCGATCACGCGCCCCTCGCCGTCGCGCATGAAGCCTCGGTCGAACACTTGGTAGAACAGGTTCAGCACGTCACGATGGGCCTTCTCGACTTCATCGAGCAGGATCACGCTGTACGGCCGTTGGCGCACGGCCTCGGTCAGCACGCCGCCTTGCCCGTAACCGACGTAGCCCGGCGGCGAGCCCTTCAGTTGCGAAACCGTGTGCGCCTCTTGGTATTCCGATAGGTTGATGGTGATGAGCGATCGTTCGCCACCAAACATTAGGTCGGCCAGGGCGCGCGCGGTTTCTGTTTTGCCCACGCCGGAGGGGCCGGTGAGCAGGAACACGCCCAGCGGCGCGTCTTCGGATTTGAGCCCGGCCTTGGCGGCGCGCAGGCTTTTGCCCAACGCCTCCAGTGCATCGTCCTGACCGACCACCAATTGGGCAAGACGCGTTTCCAATTCCAGCAAGGTAGCCAGTTCGTCTTCGAGTAGGCTGCCGAGCGGCACGCCGGTCCAGTCGGCAACAACCTGCGCGGTCACGCCTTCGTTGACTTCCAGCGGCACCAGTACTGGACCGGTATGCACGGCGAGCGCGTCGCGTTGCGCCTTGATGGCGTGTTGCAAGTCGCGTCGGGCCGTGTCGTCGGAGGCGTTTTGCCACGCAAGGCGCAGGCGCTCCAGTTCTTGCGCGGCGTGTTGTTGCTCGGTCCAGGTGGTTTGCAGGGCGGCAAGCTGCGCGTCCAATTCTGCGCAACGCGCGTCAATGGCGGCCAGTCGGGTCTGGGCGTCCACGGCGGTGGCGCCTTGGTCTTCCAGCAAGGCAGTGCGTTCAACGTCAAGCGCGGCACGCTCGCTTTGCGCCTCGCTGATCACCAGCGGCGTGGTGTCCATGCCCAGACGCACGCGGGCAGCGGCTGTATCCAGAAGATCGACTGCCTTGTCCGGCAACTGCCGCCCGGTCAGGAAGCGGCGCGACAGTTTGACGGCTGCAGTGACAGCTGCATCGGTGATGTGCACATTGTGGTGCTTGGCGTAACGATCTTTCAGGCCGCGCAGCATGAGGCAGGCGTTGTCGTCATCCGGCTCATCGACCTTGACCATCTGGAAGCGGCGCTCCAGTGCCGCATCCCGCTCAAAATATTGTTTGTACTCAGACCATGTGGTCGCGGCAATGGTGCGCAGTTCACCCCGCGCGAGCGCCGGTTTAAGTAGGTTGGCGGCATCGGCGCCACCGGCTATATTGCCCGCGCCAATGAGCGTGTGCGCTTCGTCAATGAATAGCAGGATCGGCGTGGGCGACTGCTGCACAGCCTCAATCACATTCTTCAGGCGCTGCTCGAATTCCCCCTTCACGCCGGCACCGGCTTGCAGCAGGCCCAGGTCGAGCGTGAGCATGGTCACATTGGCAAGCACGGCGGGCACGTCGCCTTCGGCAATCTTGAGTGCCAGCCCTTCGACCAACGCTGTTTTACCCACGCCGGGCTCACCCACCAGGATCGGGTTGTTCTTGCGCCGGCGCATGAGGATGTCGATCATCTGGCGGATTTCGACATCGCGGCCAAACACCGGGTCGATTCGTCCGTCACGCGCCTTTTGTGTGATGTCGATGGTGAAACGCTGCAAGACGCTGGCGTCTGCTTGGCCGGGGAGGGCGAGCGCAGCGGCTTCGCGCGCGTTAGCGGGGCGCGCCGGTGCAGCCGTCGTTGTGCTCGATGCCATGACTGTAGCAGCCTCAGCGCGCGGTGCCTCGGTGGAGATCCGATCCAGTTCGGGCATGAGCCGCTCGATCTGCGTTGCAGACACCGACAGCAGCGGCCAGGCATCCGGCGCGCGCAACAGGCTGGGTGACTCCACCAGCGCAGCCAGCAAGTGCGCCGAGCGGATGAACGATTGCCCCTCTTCCAGCGAGGCGTGAATCCACGCGGCCTCCAGCAGCATCCCCAGCCGCTGCGACAAACTCGGCTTGCCACGCAGATCGTGCGGCAGCCGCTCAATCGCGCTCAGCAGGCCATTCCAGATGGCATCGGTATCCAGCTCATAGCGGCGCACGATGGCGACCAGATCGCCTTCGCCAAGCTCCAGCAACTTGATGAGCCAGTGCTCGACCTCGATATCTCGATGGGCGCGCGTCTCGCAAAGGCTTGCCGCATCGGCAAGTGCTTGGGCGCAGTGAGGGGTGAGTCGACGCAGGAACGGGGAGAGATCGCGGGCGGTCATGGCGAAGAGGGCAACATCAAGAACACCAGGCAGGAACGAAATCGCCCCAGCCTGACGCAAAAAGCCGGCACCCCGGTGGGGTGGAGCGCCGGTGGTCAAGCGGTGGTGTTACGCGCGTTCGTTCCAGCTATCGGCGTGGATGATGTTGCCGTCCTTGTACGACCACGTGATTTTTTCGTAGCGCAGTTCCACGTCTTCCAGGTGGTTGTGCTTCTCAAAGGCCGGGTTCTTGATGTCGAGCATCTTCGGGCGCACGGCCACGACCTTCACGTTGTCGAGCTTGGTGTTGAAGTACTCCTTCTCCTTGCCCGCGTCGTCGATCTTGTACCACTTGATTTCGACCGACTTCAGGGTCTGGCCGCTCGTCACAGCCTTGTACAGATACGGCGTGGAAGCGTCGGTTTCCTTCGTGAAGGTGATCGGCTTGTGCACGCGCGTGCCGGTCAGCTTGCCGGTGTTGCCGTCGGTCGGGATGTTGACGCCGTGGTCCAGTGCCACCACTTCAACGCTGCCTTCACGGCCTTGCACCGTGACCGAACCCTTGATGTCGGCACCGCCATCGTCCTTGATCCACATATATGCTGGGATTGCCATTGCTTGAGCTCCTTCTACTCGAATGAACAGGCCGGTTGGCCTTTGGGGGAATCGCTGTTACGCGCATCGCGGCAATCCGGGATGAGCGTGATTTCAACGCGGCGGTTCGCAGCGCGCCCTGCGTCGGTGTCGTTACTGGCCTTGGGGCGGGTGTCTCCGTAGCCTTGAATGGCGAACTGCGAGAGCGGAATGCCCGAGGCATCGGCCAGCCAATTGCGCACGGAGGCTGCGCGCGCTTCCGACAGCTTCCGGTTGAATGCGGGGCTGCCGACGGAATCGGTGTGGCCCGCCACCAGCACGCGCTTGTTCGGATGCGCCTTGATCATCTCCAGCGCGCCAAACATCACCCGGTTCGAGCCGGGGTTGAGCACCGCGCTGCCGGTCTTGAACAACGACAAGCTATCGAGCTCAATCATCGACGGCGGGGGCGCCGGGGGCTGGTAGCTGGCGATGAGCGTGTTGATGGCGGGCAACCGTGCCCCGGCCCGATAGAAGCCGAGCCCAAGCCGAGGCGGTACGCCCATGCGCGCGTACCGTTCGAGTTCATCGCGGTCGCGCTTGATGGCTGCTAGAGCATCGACGCGGGCGGCATCGTTTGCCGGCGGAATTGCCTCATAGCGCGTCACGTCGGCCTGCACGCGCGCGATCAGCTCACGGTTCTGCCATGCAGAGGCTGCCGTCGCCGCGCAGAGGGCCACCGTCAGCGCAACAAACGCATGCGCCAGCGCACGCGGCAGTACCCGGCGCATCTGCTGTGGGGCAATACCGGGCAGCAACGCATCGGGTAAGGGCAGGCGCGCCGGGGTACCCGAGGGCAAGGGCTGGGCCAGCCCGGTGATGGCACCCACGTAACGACCAACCAAGGACGCTGACGTGGGCGTCCCGCGCACCATCGTGAGCCCGAATGCGGCCATGTTGATCGGTCGTGTGCCGCGTTTGGTGTCGGCCAAGCCGGGCAAGAGGTCAGCGGTTGCCCAGCGCGCAGCGGCATCAAGACGCGCGACGTGATGCGCCCAACGCGTGCGCGCCTCGTGTGGCACCCAGCGCGCGTGAGCGAGCGTCGCGGCGCAGACTTGATCGGCCAGGGTATTCAACGCCGGTGGCAACGTGCCCGATGCCCCAAACCAAGGACAGGCCTGTTGCGCGGCTTCAACCTCGGCCACGTACACGGCAACGCACACCGGCAGCGCATAACCGACGGCGCGGCTGGCTTCATCGACGGCGGTGCGCCATTGCTGGGTGGCAGCGGCGAAGGCGGCGTCATCAACGGCGCTGTCGGCGTCGACCAGATAGGCCACGGCGTCCGGCCCCTGACCATCGCGCCAGCGTTTGAGGGCGTTGGCGATGTGTTTGAGGCGCGCGGGCTCATCCACGCGCACCCAGATGGCCGCGTCGGTGATCTGAACAACGTTGTTCTCAAACGCCTGGGCCAGCACCCCTGTCGACTCGCCCACGGTGAGTACCAGTGGGGTGTTGCGCCGGGTGTCGCCGGGCAGGGCTTGCAGTGCGCCATTGATGGCAGCGAGGACCTGCCGGCTGGCGGCGCGCCGTGCGCGGATACGCCGCGTCGCCATGACGAGCGCAACGCAGGCCACCAGCCCCACCGCCGTGGCGAGGCCAATGTTCCAGGCGGAAGACCATGGCGAGCAAGCCCCCAGCCAAAACAGCGCCAGCGCTGCGATCCACACAAACAGGGTGCGATACGGATAACCGGTCAAGCGATGCCTCGTCAGTGGGCCAATGCGTCAATCGACACGGTCAGCCAGTGCTGCGCGCCGACATACACGAGGCCGGACATGGCACAAGCCAGCAGCACCCAGGCTAGCGGCGACAGGCCGCCAAAACGGCGCGCCGTGCCTTGGCGCACGAGTACGTTGCTGGTGAGGTCGCGCCCCGCCTTGCCATCCAGCCGCTCGTTGACGGCACGCATCAAGGTCGTGCGGGCGGTCTCTCCAAGCAAGGCGAACTTGCCTTGAAAGCCCAGGCCCAGCACGGCGCTGAAGATCGCCAGCAACGGCATGACGGGTTGCGGCTCGGTCAGACGTTGCTCAATACGCTGGATCAACGCATCGCCCGCGTCGTGGCTGTTGAAATACCGGACCTGTAGCGGTTCGCGCTCCCAGGTGTCGCGGTCGGCCCCTTGCAGGTAGGTGAGGGCGGTTTCGTCCAGCAGCGCGCATTGCGCATACACCGCGTCGTTGATCACGTCGTTCGCTTGGCCCGCTGTGGCCAGTTGCTTGCGCAAATCGGCAATCTGCTTGTCGCACTGTGCGGCAAACTCGACGTAGGTTTGCGGCTGGGCGGCACCGGCCAGGCTTGTGACGGTCAGCGCCGTATCGCGCAGGGCGAGCGGCAATCCGGCGGAGGAAAAAGAAGCAGCAGTCATGGAAGAGGTCATGCCGGCAACACAGCATAGAGTTCAAGCGAAACGTCGGGAATCGACGCCGGCACGTAGAACTGGCACGCGCGCGCTTTCAACATGCGGCCGAAGGCGGGGTGCGTTTGGTCAAGTGCGAAGTATTGGTTTTCGATGCGTACGGGAATCGCTGCCGGCAGTCGTGAGGTCGTCCGCAGCGGAATACCGGTGAGCGCCGAGTTGATGATCTGCTCGACTTCATCGGGTGCACCGGCCTTGCACAGGCGGGGCAGTTGTTCGAGCAGCGCGTGCGCAGGCAACCCTGCTTGCACGGAGAGGTAATAGTCGGCGCCTTCGACCAGCCGCTCGTCCTGGATCTTGCCTGCCCACATGGTGGGCTTGACGCGCTCCAGTGCGATCGGCACCACGCGCGAGGGCACCACGGTATCGATCAGCGTGCGGATCAACTCTTCCAACGCGGCAAACACGGGCTCTGGCGCAGCGTGGTCATAGGCGGGAATTGCCTTGAGCGTTTCGGTGGTCGAGAAGGTCAGCAGCGACCCGGCCAGGCGCGCGAGCATGGCATACAGCCGCTCGGGGTGCTGGTCTGGCGCTGCACACAGGCGCGCCAGTTCGGGCCAACTGCTGTTGACGCTGTGCAGCAGCCAGAAGAGCGCCACATCGGCCACGGCAAAATCGGCAATCTGGTCGGAACGTTCGCGTCGGCGCACGGCAAGGCTGGCGCTCTTGGCGCTGAGAATGTCCGACAGACGTTGCATGCGTTCGGTCAGGCGTGTGCTGGCCGAGAGAAATAGGCAGGGCGGCACAAAAGTTGGGTCAACCTCGAAACGCCCCTGGGTATTGCGTGTGAGCCGCGCAACCGGGCAAGTCACGTAGTCACCAAGCGACTCGAAATCGAACAGCAGCGCCAGCGCGTGCCGCTCAACGCTGATCTCTTCCTGCCCCTCGCCATTGAGGTCGGCCACTTGCAGGTATTCGCGGGTAAAGCGGCGCGGGCGGGCGGGCTTGTGGCCTGCTTCAATGCAGTTGCCGCCTTGTGCATCCAGCAGCGGCAAACCCGCCAGCACGATGACGGATTCCGTTTGTGCCGGCACATCGCCCAGGTTGCGCGCTGCGGGCAGCAGGTCTGCGGTTTGCGTATCGACGAGCGTGCCATCGGGCAGGCGTGCATCCAGCGCAGTCAATTGCAGCCGGTCGATGCCCAGCGCATGGGTATCGACCTCGACCCGGCACACGCCCCACGGGTTGGGCCACGCCAGCCGCGCGATGCGTTCATCGGCAAAACGGTCCCACATCGCTTGTTGCTGGAAGTGCTGAGGCGTCATAAAAATGCCCTGTGCCCACAGCGGTCTGGTGATCTTCATCGTGATGAGAGGGTGTGCGAAGGTGTGGCTTCGCATGAAACACCACTGCGCGGCGCCAAAGATGACGTCGCGCTGTGCAACTACAGAGGAATGGTGCTGAGAGCCTAAAAGGCTAGCGCTGGATCAGCTCTTGGCCTTCGGCATCTGAGAGACGAGCGACAGGTTGATGTCCATGCCCTCGATCTGGAAGTGCGGCACGATGAAGAGCTTGATGCGGAAGAAACCAGGGTTGTCTTCGATGTCTTCCACGATCACCTTCGCTTCGCGCAGCGGGTGCGAGGCTTGCAGATCGTCGCCCGGGTCTGTCATCTCGGTGACGAGCGTCTTGATCCAGGTGTTCAACTCCAGCTCCAGCACGCGGCGGTCCTTGGTGGTGCCGATGTTCTCGCGCTGAATCAGCTTGAGGTAATGCGCGATACGCGAGAGCAGGAAGATGTATGGCAGGCGCGCGTTGACGCGGCTGTTGGCCGTGGCTTCCTTGGTGTCGTACAGCGTGGGCTTTTGCGCCGAGTTTGCCGAGAAGAAGCACGCAAAGTCGTGGTTCTTGTAGTACGACAGCGGAATGAAGCCCAGGTTGGCGAACTCGAACTCGCGCGTTTCCGGAATCAGCACCTCGGTCGGGATCTTGGCTTGGTTGCCCGTGCCCAGGTCGTACAGGTGGATCGGCAGGTCTTCTACCAGACCACCGGCTTGCGGGCCACGAATCTGCACGCACCAGCCGTTCTTGATGAAGCTCTGCACCATGTTGGCGGCAAACGCAAAGGCAGCGTTGGCCCACAGGTAGCGGCTATGGTCCGGGCCCTTGACGGCTTCGGTGTAGTTGAAGGCGCGCACCGGCACCGTTTCCGGGCCATAGGGCAGGCGCGCCAGGAAGCGCGGCATCGTCAGGCCGATGTAGCGTGCGTCATCCGAGTCGCGGAAGCTCTTCCACTTCAGGTACTCAGCGCGGTCGAAGTAGTTGCCGATGTCGCGGATGCTGGCGACTTCTTCCATTGTCTCCTTGCCGAAGAACTGCGGCGACACCGCACCGACAAACGGCATGTGGGCCGCAGCCGACACCTTGGAGATATTGCGCAGCAGGGCGATGTCTTGCGGGCTGCGGTCGAACTCGTAGTTCGAGATGAGCGAGCCGATCGGCTCGCCGCCCGGCGTGTCGTATTCCTGAATGTAGGTATGCAGGTACAGGCCGCTCTGGATGACTTCGGGCGTGTCTTCAAAGTCTTGGCGCAGCGCGTCTTTCGACACGTCCAGCAGCTCGATCTTGACGTTCTTGCGGAAATCCGTGCGGTCGACCAGGAACTTCAGGCCGCGCCATGCGGATTCGATTTGCTGGAACGTCGGGTCATGCATGATCGCGTCGAGCTGACGGCTGATCTGCTGATCCAAGTGTTCGATATGGAAGTCGAGCAGGCTCTTGTCCAGACGATCCACCTGTTGGGACGATTCCTGAATCATTTTCAGGAACACGTTCATCGCTTGCGCGACGCGCTCATCCAGCGACGATTCCGACAGCGTGTCGGCGCTTTGGAACGCTTCAAACGGGCGGGTGGCCTTGACTGGCGTCAGGTTGATCTTCTCGCACAGCGCCTCGTAGACGCTTTTGCCCGGTGCATCCAATACCACCGATTCCACGGCGCTCGATTCAAATTGGCTGTTTTCTTGTTTTGCCATGTTGATTGTTCCTGGTTGGCAGCGGGATTATTAGGCGGAACCGGAAACCGGCGGCGTGGTTTCACCGATTTTCTGTAAATCAGCGCGCAAACGGTCCGAGAGTGCCGAATCCTTGAGAATCTTTTCGAGCTCGCGGCGGAATGTGGCGTTATCCAGTAAATTGGATTTCAAATCACGCAGCAGATTACGTGCGGCCATGAGTGCACGCAGTTCCGGCACTTTGCCTGCGACAACATCCGGTTTGAAATCGTCCATCGACTTGAAATCGAGATCGACCGGCAACTCCGAACCGTCGTTCGCCATGGTGTTCTCGACGGCCAACTTGGCCTTCGGGTTCAGCTCGGCCAGCACCGAGTTGAAGTTGTTCTTGTTGATCGAGACCTTCGCGCGTTCGGCCAGCGGCGCGGTGGTCTGTCCGTTGCTGTAGTCGCCCATCACCAGCAGCTTGAGGGGCAACTCCACCTTCTTCTGTGCGCCACCTGTGTGCAGGTCCAGCTTGATGTTGATGCGCGCCTTCGGCACCTCGTTTTGGAAGCTCTCGGCCATGTTGCCCCTTTGTTTAAATCAGATATAAACGACGTTAATAAAAATCTCTAATATAGATAGCATGCGGGATAACCAACCACAAATCGTTTGAACGTCAAGTTTTGTCAATTTGAAAAAATGTAGGACCTCTTATTCCAAATGCATCGGAAATTGCTTAACTTGCGCCTTCGCGCGCGAAAAGGGCGCAGCGTCAAATTCATAACAAGGTGAGCAACGATGGCAGACTGGCAAGCAGCATCCGGGGCGGTAGATGCGATCATCGATCGGGCGGCGCGTGGTATCACGGGCCGTCAGTCGTATTTCCTGGATGTGCTTGGCCCCGCCAACGGGCGCACGCTGTCGGTGGTCTCATTCGAAGCGGTCGAGAGCATGGGCGCGCCTTACCGCGTCACCATCGAAGTCACTCACGAAGATGAACTGCTGCGCGCCGATTACCTCGGCCGCGATGCCATCTTCACCATTGACGCGGCAGACAGCGCCGAACCACGCACGTTCTCGGGCTGCATCACACGGTTCTCCAAGCTCAAGACCACGGCGGATTTCAACCGCTATCAACTGGTGGTCGAGGCGCATATCGCGCGTTTGAGCCTCACCCGCACCAGCAGAATCTTCCAGCACCAGAGTGCGCCGCAGATCATTGAAGCGATCCTGCGGCGACACGGTTTCAAGGGGCACCAATTCCAGTTCGAGCTGCGGCGGCAGTATCCACAGCACGCCTTCCGTTTCCAGTACCAGATTGCGGATTGGCCGTACATCCACGTGCTGATGGAACAGGAAGGCATCTACTGCTATATCCAGCAAGGCAAGCACGGGGATGTGGTCATTTTTGCGGATGACATTGACCACTACGAGTATCAACCCGAACTGAACGTCCCATACCGGGAAACGGCTGGGTTGGAGGCGGGCATCGAGGCCATCTTCAGCCTGCACACGCACGCGGAGACCGTGCCCGAATCGTTCCTTGTGGCGGACTACAACCCGGATGCCGCGTGGGAGCGTATTAAGGCGGACGCCAACGTCGCCCGCAACGATACGACCACCTACGGCCAGCCCTACGTCTATGGCACGCACCACCTCGACCAAGCGGGCGCCAAGTGGGAAGCGCAACTGCGCCACGAGGCTGCGATTGCGTGGCAAGTCGTCTACGAGGGGCAGAGCAATGTGCTGGATTTGCGCCCCGGACGCATTTTGCACATGGATGCCGGGCTTCCGGACGCCCCGAACGGCCAGGTGATCATCGAAGTCACGCATCGTGGTGCGCGCGACACGGCGTATAGCAACGCCTACCGGGCCATCCCCAGCGATCGCCGCTTCCGCCTCAAGCTCGAAGAGGCTGCGTGGCCCAAGATTCACGGCACACTCAGTGCCCGGGTGACATCTCCTGGCAAGTACAAATACGCCTACCTCACCCAGCAAGGCCATTACACGGTTCGCTTCGATTGCGACTTTGATGAATGGAACCCGGGTGGGGAAAGCGTACCGCTGCGCATGGCCAAGCCGTTCGCGGGTGCATTGCAAACCGGCTTCCACTTTCCGGTCATTGATGGCACCGAGGCCGTGCTCGGCTTTCGGGATGGCAATCCTAATAAGCCGTTCATCAGCCAGTTCCACCACACCAGCGTTCAGACGGACCTGATCACCAATCAGGAGCGCTGGCTGTCGCGCAACGTTATCCGCACGCAGAGTGATAACAAGTTGCAGATGGAGGATTGGCAGGGCGAAGAGCACGTCAAGTTCAGCACTGAACATTCCGGCAAGAGCCAGCTCACGCTGGGCCACATAGTTAATGGGCGGCGGGAGAAGCGGGGGGAGGGGTTTGAGCTGCGGACTTCGGGGTGGGGGACGATTCGGGGTGGCAAGGGAGTATTTATCTCCGCCGATGACCAGCCTAAGGCCAACGGCCAGCAACTCGACATGCAGAACGCTGACGAGACGCTACGCCAGGCTATCGATCTACTGCGCTACCTGAACGACTCGGCGAATGCGGCCAAGGCGTGGCTGGCGGAGATCGACCAGCAGCGCGAACTGATCGAGCAGCGGCTTTCAAAGTTGCAGAAGCCCGCCATCCTCGCAAATGCTCCGGAAGGCGTTGGCATTGCAAGTGGACAGCACCTGCAACTTGCTGCCCGCAAGCAGCTATTTATGACCGCCGGTAATGGGCTCGACATCGGGGTATTCAAGCGTGTGACGGTAGCTGCCGGAGAGGCGATCTCCCTGTTTGCCGCCAAGCTCGGCATTCGCATCTTTGCCGCCAAAGGCAAGGTTCAGATGCAAGCCCAAGGCGATGCGCTGGAACTGATGGCGCTCAAAGACGCCACGATGAGCTCCTCCGAAGGCCAAGTCTTGATCACAGGTTCGCGAGGCGTCACGCTGGGTGACGGTTCCGGGGCGTACATCAAGATCGAAAACGGAAAGATCGTGTTGGCCAGTCCGAGTGGACACATTGAGGTCAGAGGCAACCTCAGCGTTGCCGGGCCGGCTGGGGGTAACTTCACCTTCCCCAGTTGGACGAACGCGCCGGTCAAAGATGTCAAAGGCAATATGAGTTTCAGATTTTCTGAGTAACGCAACCCATGGCAAGCACCACCCCAACCAATCCGCCGGCCCAGCCCCCACTCAAGCGATTGCGCTTCACCTTTCCCCTGCGCAAAAAGGGGCAAGGCGATGCAGCAAAGGCAGTCGAAATCACCGACGAGCACGAATTCCACAAGCTGCTCAAGAACGAGCCATCGGGCGGCTACGGGGTCAGCGGTGCGGGCATGTGGCACGGCGGTATCCACATCACGGAGAGGGGCGCCGGCCAATCGCTAGACATCAAGGCCGGCGTGCGATGCATTGCCGATGGCGAAGTTGTGGCTTGGCGCATCAACCGTACTTACCTCGTCAGTGAACTGCCGGAGCAAGATGGCCAGCCGGCCATCCGTGCGCCCTACAGCACAGGCTTTGCCCTCGTTCGTCATGAGATGGAGTTTCCGCGTGGCACCAAGCTGACTTTCTTCAGCCTGTACATGCACGTGCAAGCGTGTTCGGACTACCCGGAAAACGGCCCCTGGCCTGCGTACTGGCCGACCTGTTTTGAAGTCACGCAATACGCCAATGACCGCCCCGCCAACGGGGCAGGCGGTCAAGCCGCACCCGCCTCGCACGTCGGCCTGCGCGTGCGGGCCGGTGCCACATCCAGCAGCCAGCCCATCGCGATCCTGCCGCAAGGTGCGCAAGTTCGCATCGGCAAGCGTGAGAAAAAGTGGGGCCAAATCGTGGAGGCCAATGGCGTCACGCCCTATCCAGCCAAGGCGGGTGATTGGGTGGAGCCTGCGGCGGTCGTCGGCAAATGGATACATGTGGGTAAGAACAACGCTGGGCAATTGGAGGCCCGGGAGGTCATGCCAGAGGACGCATTCGATCAGGTGGTCGTGCCGCCCAAGCCGTACCCCATCAAAGCCGGCGACCTGATCGGCCACCTCGGCCGCTATGACTCACTCAACCAGCGCACCTCTGATCGTATGGTGCACATCGAAGTGTTCTGTGGGGACGATATCAAGCTCTTCCTCGCGCAAGGGCGTGATTGGATTCGTAACAACTGCGCCAACGCCAATGCCTGGAAGCAGCTTGGGCTGCCCAGCGATCCCACCATCCTGCGCGTTGGCAAAGGCACCAAGCTCTATGCTGCGCCCTTTCAAGAGGGACAGGATGCACCGTGCACCGATGTCACCCTGATCGAAACCTTCTCCGAACTGGCCAAACACCCGGAAAACCGCCACACCGAAACTGCACCAGGCGTCGACGGCCAAAAGCGGAACTGGTGGAAAGTGGACGGCGCCAACATGCTGCATGCCGACATCAGCGGCTGGGTGCGAGAACAGAACTTTGCCGGTGGCCGCGTCACCCGCGAGTTCGCCCAATCGTGGATCGACTTCGATACCGTGGAAGACGAACACGACCCCACGCACACGATGTTCGCCACCACCGAGGCGTATATCGACTATCGAACGGGTGCCGACGTGCCCGAGCCCGCAGCGCTGGCCAAGCTCAGCCCGTTGATGGCCAAGGTCTACCGCACCGCCTTCCCGACCGGCGATGGCCGCCAAGCCGCCGATGAACTGCGTGACGCTGCCAGCGACCCGTGGCGGGCGTTCAGCCTGTCACGCCTGATCATCCAGCACGAGAGCGAATGGGCCAATCCGGGCAAGTGGACCAAACTGATCGCGGCCATCGAAGAGAAGACCGGCGCGAAAGCCGAGCACGAGGCAGAGCAGCAGCGGATTGAGAAGCTTGTGTGGTGGGAGGCGGTGCAGGCCAAGCTCCCGGGTTTCCCTGAACCCGCGGTGTTTCATATTCATTCGGGGGCGTTGGTTGGAAATTTTTCTAGACCCGCGTTCCGCTTCACCTTAGAGATAATGAAAAATCTCTATCCAGATGTCGCCAACTCCAAGTCGGAAGAGCTTGAAGTCATTGCTGAAGAGCTAAACAACCATCTCTCACTCTATCAGCTTGACACGGCACTGAAGCGCACGCATTTTTTTGCACAAATTTTGCAAGAGACCGGAAAGAAACTGTCGGTCGAAGAGGGATTCGTTTGGAAAGCCATTAGTCTCATCGAAAAATTCTCTTATTTTAGAAATCATCCGACTGAAGCGCATCTACACGGCTATGCAACACAAAGGCCAATAAAAGCCAACGGACAGTCGATGGGGGTGAGCGACTACATAACCATCGCAAACGGAGCTTATGGGGGACGCGCCGATCTCGGAAACGGTGACCATCAAAGTGGCGATGGATGGAAATACCGAGGCCGAGGGCTGAAACAGCTAACAGGAAGATCAAACTACAAAGATTTTTCAAGATGGCACCGCGAAAATCAAAGCGAATGGCCGGGCGATGTCTTGAATTTCGAGGATTCGCCGGATTTACTTACCGATTTAAAATATGCAACAAGATCAGCGGCGTATTTTTGGGTGCAGCATGCATTGGCCAGCAAAGCAGAGAAGGGTTCTCAGCCGGAGCATGTGAACGCAATCACCGCAGTCGTTAACCTCTACACGGATAGCTATGCCGCTCGGGTTGATAACTTCAATCGCATATTCAACAAAGGCATTTTGGAATGAAGATTATATCGATCGGTATTGCAGCTTTTCTTTCAGCCGCAACCTCATCAACATGTGCCAGCGACTCTCTTCGGTCAAATGAGACTACGCTTTGCTATCCTCATGAGGATGTTTATTTTAGTTGCGACACGGGAAATAAAATAATATCGGTATGCGCATCTGGAAACATAAAGTCAAGTAGAGGATATGTCCAATACCGCGCTGGTCAGCCCAGTGAGATTGAGCTCGAGTATCCAAAAAATCCTTACCCACCAAAAGGAATATTCTCAATTAGCGAAATTATTGGTGGGAATTTTAACGGCGTTCATCTGAAATTTAAATCTGGGCGATACAATTATATAATTTATCAGAGTTCAGTTAGTGGTGTGTATGTAAAAAAAGACGGAAAAATAGTCTCCAACCTAATCTGCAGGGGCGGGGAGTATCTGGATATCGCCCCACGGGCCAAGCGCGGGATTGATCTCGTAGATCCAATTGAAAACATTGACTGAAATATAAAACTCGCTTCAGTCACTATTGTGCGTGTATTTTTCCGAGAGGAGTCATCCCATTCACGCCGTGAAAGTCACTGAAATTATAAAAATAGCATTTCTTATGATACTTGCGTCAAATGCATTGCCAGTCCTGGCTCAGTCTATCCCGATCTTTGATGAGAGTTTGTGTGCGGAAAATGAGGATGTCTATTTCAGTTGCGGGCTAGAGGGGGTGAGAGGGATCGTTTCTGTTTGCGCAAAATCAAATGACTCATCTAATGAGGGATATGTACAATATATATTTGGTACTAAACGGAAAATTGAAATTGAATATCCAAAAGAAGGAATTTCACCGCAGCAAAGCAACATCTCCATAGTCGATTTTTAAAGAACCGCCGCTGGACTAGGAACGCATTTGAAGTTTTCATAGAACGGATTTCGTTATGTCGTATCTACGTCGCTTGTGCCCGGTGAAGTTTACGTCGTGAGAGATATGCGAGTGGTTTTTAGGAAGACATGCGAAGACGGAGCACACACGGATTTCTCTTACAAGTCAAGAAAGGGACTTCTGTGGGGGCATGTAGAGTCAGTCGACCATTCTGATGGTGGCTAGTAACCTCACTCACGGCAGATTGAAAAGCTGTTCGCAGCGATTCCCAATGAGGGGCTTTCACAGAGTGGATTTCGATTGCGGTTCCAGGCAGGAATATTGCACACTTGCTAAGTGGCGGCCAGAACGGCTATGCAGATAGACTTGAACGATAAAATCGCACCTCCAAAATTCCAAGATTGCCTGCGGAATAGAAATGAAGAGGATTATCATTATCATATTTTTCTTTGTGATATCGACAGCCTGCCAAGCAACCAATCAATGCAGGGAAAACGAATCTGAGGTATTCAACTGCATTACAAAATATACTCACGCGTCGCTTTGTGAGTCAAAAATCGATGAAATGCTAACCTACCGTGCCGCAGCTAAAGGTAAGTTGCAGTTGCAAATATCGGAAACCAAAAAAAATAAAGGAAAGCTATTCTTCTTCAGCAGCACGCCTTACGCTGGCGGAGGTGAGGCACATATCAGATTCGTCAACGCGGGCTACACTTATTACCTCTATGACAGGGCCGTCAAGGGCGAAGGCGGTCCAATATTCTCATCCGGAGTCGCTATTTATCGAGATGGCGAGAAAATCTCTAATCCAACTTGCGAGAACGATGCATCAATACACCAAAGCGCATACGAAAATATGACGCGGGAGCCGTATTTAGATATTCAATAAAAATAGTCGATGCGGAATATCTATAGAGTGCTTTCGGAAACCAGCAGATCGCAACGAACCCCAGCATTGTGAGCCAACAGGTGGCGTATACGATTGAGTCGGCACGCTGGTATTGGCGAAAAGGTAGTGTCTTGGGTGACATCAATCCGATGGCAGCGTGAAGCGATTTTTTAAACGTAACCAAGGAAAAATTGATACCGAGTCGCGCGATAAAACGGATGTGGCCCGGCTGCCCCAGCCTTTGCGCATGTCTCGGAGCCCGCAGGCGAAGGCAGCTGGCGTTTTTTGTTGCGAACTACGTATGTCGACATCATCCCTGCAAGAATAAGAGGAATCGAAACATCAAATATTCTCAAAATTACGCATCAAACAAAAGAAGAGTGGTAAATCTGCTAGCAGCATGAGTAATCCAATCCACGGAAATAACGAAACCACCCATGGCGAAGGAATCCTGATGGCATTCAACCGCACTCAGGTCGATGGTCGGCGAGTCGCCTCTGTTGGCGATGTCGTGCCCTGCCCAATCCACAGTGCCAATGCGACTACGACGGGAAGCACTCGCGTGACCCAGTGCGGGAGTCTCTTGGTCACCACCGCCAACGACGACGTAGCGGTGCGATAGATGCCAGTTGATTTTGGCCGGGTGCCACCTCGGGTGAGTGTGCCGGAACCGCCGCGCCCGTCAGTGCCGCTCTGGTCGGTACTGTTCATCGTCTTCGTTGGCGCCGGAATTGGACTCACAGTCGCCCTGTGGCCGATTGGAAAATCCACCAATGTGCCGTTGTTCTGGCTCTGCTGCCTCGCTTATCCGGTGGCTAGCTGGGCGTTTTTCCTGCTGCTCTCTTTGGGCCACAGCCACCTCCAACGCGATACGGCGCTCGCAGGCAATTTCGCCAGCGAGCGCATTGAAGCCTCGTGTCATCAAGAGGCAAGTGCGCCACTTGCCGTGCTGGGGCATGCGTGGCGCTTTGCCGGCCACAAGGAGGCTAACGATGTTGAGGGCATCGTCAGTTGCTCCACCCGGTTGGGTGCCCAGTCAAGTGGTGCGGAGCCTGGTCTTGAGATCTCCGCCCGCTGGCTGGAGGTTCCCGGCAAGCCGTTTTATCCCGGCAACGCGTTAGCCGAACATGATCGTCACCAAGTGGTGAGCGAATGGCTGATTGCCGAATTGATTGAACAGATCACACCGGGGCTGATAGCACTGCCCGCTGGCTGTGCCCTGCATGTGCAATTGAACGTGCAGTCCGTGCTGGACATAGAAGACGTCCGCCTCGGCGTGGAGGCGTTGCTCTTGGCCAAGGCCCCGGTGTTACAGATCACTACCGTGGTGAGCGAGCACGAACTGCCGCTTTCTGAAGTGGACTCGTGGCACGACAAACTAACGCGGCACGATGCGCATTTGCTCATTGCAATACAGCTTCGCCGTGCCATCAGTGAACGCCTGGCCGATGGTGATGCGGAAGCTGGCATTGCCCTGTTGGTGGCGCGCCCCGGCGTTGCACGGCAATCCGTGCCATCGGCCAGCCTTGCGCTGCATCGACCAGCGATTGGCCCGGCCGATGCTGCCGCCAAGGTCGTGAGTCTCGCACTACGTTGGGGGCAGACCGAGGCACCTCAGGTCAAAACACTCTGGTGCCACGCGCCAAGCGAAGAGCAGGTCCGCCAAGTCAAATCCTTACCGGATTTCTCCCCACAGGTGCAATGGATTGATGTTGGCACGTCCGTCGGGAACTGTGCTGGCACCGGTGCGTGGTTGACCACAGCGCTTGCGATTGAGTACGCATCCCGCGCCGCATCTCCGCAATTCGTCCTTTCCCAGAGCGATCACAACATGATTGCCCTCGTGTGCAAGAAGCAGGTATGAGCAACAACAAGCCCGTGTCGTCGGCAGGTGTCTTTCTTGGCATCGCCTTGTTTATCCTCTACGTTGCGTTGGCCGTCACCGCATGGGTGCTGCGGGTTGAGCGTGGATGGTCAGTCGAGTGGTTGACCATCATCGAGCTCAGTCTGCTAGTAGGTTTCCTGCTGGGGTTGATATTCCTGATGCCCTTGCAAGGCATTATTCTGTGGATGTCGACGTTGAAGGCCACCCAGTTTGTGGCCAGGCATTTCAAGTCGGGGACCGGGGCCGACAACCCGACAAATCCCGCTCAGAGCCGCCAGGTTACCGAGGGACGATTCCGTGCGTTGCGTGAAATCCTGCGCACCACCCACGGCTGGCGCTGGCGCTACCGCCACCCCTGGCTCCTCCTCACAGGCGACGCCAGCACCGTCGCCCGCCTGCTCCCCGCCATACAGGAACCCGGCTGGCTCAACACAGGCGAAGCCATCCTGCTCTGGAACAACGCAGGCGAGGGCGGCCAGCCCGACGCCGCATGGCTCCAACAACTGCGCAAACTCCGTCGCCGCCGTCCGATTGATGCCGTGATCGTGGTGCAAGACGGCACCGCCCAACTCGCCGCCCAACGTCGCGGTGTCAGCACCGACAGCCTCAACCTCAGCCGCTTCGCCGAGGTGCTCAAGTGGTCCGCGCCTGTTTATGCGCTCGATGTCGCCGAAACCGCCCCCGCGCATGAAGGCGCCACCCCCCTCATCGGCTGCGAATTTGACAGCAAGAGCGGTCGCGCAGACGCCACCGCCATCGCCAACGCGCTGATGACCTTGCGCGACCAACTCAGCGAGCGCGGCATCGCGCAAATCATCGCTGACACCAAGCGCCAGGACACCTACACCGCCAAGCTCTCCCAACGCCTCGACGACCGCATCGCACCGCTCGCCGCCTGGATCGCCAGCCTGTCTGGCAAACAACGCAGCCACCAGCCGATCGGCGGCGCTTTCTTCGCGCCGTACCCGCAGACGACGGATAAAGACGACACTCAAGCCGACTTGCCCCTCTGGCACCACCTCGGCCAGCTAGCGCAGCGTGCCCGAGGCTGCCGCGTCGGCTTCCACCCCGTCACCGTGTTCAGCACCGTGATGTTGTTGATCGTCGGCACCTGGACCGCCGGCCTGCTGATCTCCGCCGCCACCAACGCTCGCGAAGTCCACCTCACCAACGTCGCGCTTCAGGACTTGAAGGCCACCCCAGACACCGCCGCCAGCCTGCGCGCACTGCTGGGTGTCCAACACCGCATCGAACTCTACGAACACCGCATTAGCACACACGCGCCGTTCTGGACCCGCTTCGGCCTCAACCAAGACCGCGCCACACTCGCCGCCCTGTGGCAACCCTACGGCCAAGCCGCCGACCGCCTGCTAATCGCCCCCATCGCGCACAACATCGAAGCGGAACTGGTGGATCTCGCGCAAATGCCCACCGACCAGCTCGACGACACCACCAACCAGCTCGCGCTTGAAGGCCACCACGCCCTCAAGGCCTACCTCATGCTCGCCGAGCCCAGCCGGGCTGACGCCGCCTTCCTCACGCCCCAGCTCACTCGCCACTGGCGCACCAGCGCCAACCTGAGCCCCGGCGCCAAACTCGACCTGTCCGAACGCCTGCTCAGCTTCTACGCCCAGCACCTCAAGGTCCACGAAGCCTGGCGCGTCCAGCCGCAGCAAGACTTGGTGAACGAAGCCCGCCAGACCCTGCTCGCCGTCATCGTTGTTAAAAACTCCGAAGACACCGTCTACCAAAGCCTCCTGGATGCCGTCGGCAACAAATACCCCGACCAGACCCTGGCGACCTTGACGGCTGGCACCGACCCGCGCGGCCTGCTGCGCACCGGCGCCACCATTCCCGGTGTCTTCACCCGCCAGGCGTACGAAGGCAGCATTCAATCCGACATCGACAAAGTCGCCGAACGCAGCGCCGCCGCCACCGACTGGGTACTCAACACCCACACCAGCAGCGAGCCCGAACAAGGCCTCACCGGCGATGCCCTCAAAGCCGAACTCACCGCCCGCTACTTCGCCGACTACGCCGACCACTGGCAAGCCTTCATGAACAGCCTCCAGTGGGAATCCGCGCCCACCATGCCGGCCGCCATCGAGCAGCTCAAACCGATGGCTGACGCCCGCCAATCGCCCGTCATCGCGCTGATGAAGGCATTGGAATACCAAGGCAAAGCCGGCGCCCCCAAGGCAACGCTCTCCGACACCCTGGTCGCCAAAGCGCAAAACGTCTTCGGCAAGAAGAACGAGGACCCGCAAGCACAGAGAACGGTTGACCCGGCTGGCCCCCTGGGCCCCGCCTTCGGCCCCGTCCTGCGCCTCGTCGCCCAAGGGGAGGGCGCAAACAATGCCCCCTCTGCCGACAGCGACCTCAGCCTGCAACGCTACCTCGCCCGCGTCACCGCCTTGCGCCTGAAGCTGCAACAGATCAGCAACAGCCCCAACGCCGATACCCAAGCCAAACAAGTCGCGCTCGCCCTGTTCCAAGGCAAAGGTTCAGATCTGGCCGACATCCAGGACTACGCCCAACAAGTGGCCGCCAGCCTCGGCGCCCAATGGGCCGGCATGGGCGAAGCCCTGTTCGTGCGCCCGGTCGCCCAAGCCACGCAAACCGTGCTGCAACCCGCCCAAGCCAGCCTGAACGACGCCTGGGGCCAGACCATCGTCGCCACCTGGAACAAATCCTTCGCCGGGCGCTACCCCTTTGCCAGCACCGACAACGACGCTTCATTACCTGAACTCGCAAGATTCCTGCGCCCGCAAGGCGGCCTGATCAGCGCCTTCCTCAGCACCCAATTGGCAGGCGTGCTCGAATTGCAAGGCGACCGCTGGGTCCCTGCGGGCCGTGCCTTCGGCACCGCCGCGGGTGGCGACAGCCTCGCCTTCGACCCCGCCTTCCTCAAAGCCATCAACACCTTGCAACGCATCGCCGCGCACATGCTGGTGCAGGGTGAGCCGCAATACCGCTTCGACTTCCAGCCCGTGCCCACCCCGGGCCTGACCGACACCAAATTCACCCTCGACGGCCAGAGCCTGCACTACTACAACCAGCGCGAAACCTGGCACGCCCTGAACTGGCCCGCCACCAACCCGCAGACCCTCGGCACCCGCCTGCAATGGCAGACCGAACAGGCTGGCACCAACAAGAGCCTGGAGTTCAGCGGACGCTGGGGCTTGATCCGCATGTTGGAGCGCGCCAAGGTGGAACCGATCGACAACGCCACCTTGCAACTGACGTGGCAGGCCACGCCCGATGCACCAGCCAGCAAACCGCAAGACGATGACGCGCAAGTCGACAAGGAAGCCCACACGCCCGCGCCGCAAGCGATGACGTATCCGATCCGCTACCTGATGCGCACCGAAGTTGGCAGTGGCCCACTGGAGTTGCTGGCGCTGCGGGGCTTCACCTTGCCCCAGCGCATCTTCCTGACCGGCCGCAACGCACGGAGCCAGAATTGATGTTCGCCAATCTCTTCCAATCGCTATTCGGCACCCGCACGCCGTCCGATCTCGCCCGTTCCACCCAAGGCCGCTGGGACGACTGGCTGCGCCCCATCAGCGACGCCGCTCCGGTGGGCACCGACCCCGCCTACGACGACGACTTCCTCGCCATCAAAGACGAAGTCGCCAAGCTCTCGGACATCGACGACGACCTGATCGTCACCACCACCGAGCGCCTGCTCAAGCACAGCGCCAAAGACGTGCGCATCGCCGCCTACTGCGTCTACGGCCGCATGCGCCGCGACGGCGCAGAAGGGGTGGCCTCCGGGCTGGAATTGCTCTCCGCGCTGGTCGACCGCTTCGGCGAGACCCTGTTGCCGGCCCGGGCCGAAACACGCCGCGCCGCGCTCGAATGGCTTGCCGGCACCACCTTCGCCAACCGGCTCGACCGCGTGCAGGGCTTGGACGACGTGCTACTCGAGCGCACCCTGTCCGCGCTCGCCCTCATCACCGAGCGCACCGAAACCTGGCCCGAAGCCGCACGCCCCGATCTCGGCCCACTGCTGCGCCGCTTCGAAGACAAAGTCGACGCCCCCCAGCCGTCAGAAAACGCCCCCGCCGCCCAACCCGCCAGCCTGCCCGCCGCCAACGAAGTCGCCTCCACCCGCGACCTATTGGATCGTGCCCGCCAGATGGCGCAATTCCTGCGCGAACAACCGCACGGCTACCTCGCGTCTTACCGCCTGATGCGCTGCGTCCGCTGGGACACCCTCACCGAAGCCCCTCCGCACGATATCAGCGGCAAAACCCGCCTGCCAGGACCGCGCTCAGAACTACGCGCCCACCTGCAACGCCTCATCCTGCAAAAGCAATGGCCCGAATTGCTCGAACGCGTCGAAGCCGCCTTCGCAGAGGGCGCCAACCACTTCTGGCTCGACCTGCAGTACTACGCCTTCAAAGCGCAAGAGCAGGCCGGCGGTGAATACGCCCAAGTGCGCGATCTCGTCACCACCGATTGCGCACTCATGCTCGAACGCCTGCCCGGCCTGGAACACCTATCGTTTGCCGACGGCTCCCCGTTTGCCGACGACACCACCCGCGAATGGATCGCCCGCCACGCCACCGTGCACGACATGGAGCGGGGCGATGCCGTCGCCCCCATCGCCATCGACACCGCGGGCACCGACTGGGCCGAAACCGAAACGCAAGCCACCGAAATGGCCCACCAGCAAGGCACCGAAGCCGCCTTCGCGTGGCTGCAACGCCTGCCCGCGCAAGACGGCGAGCGAGAGCGTTTCGTGCGCCAACTCGTGATGGCCCGCGTCGCCGAACGCGCCGACAAGCCCGACGTCGCATTGCACCTGCTCACCACCCTCGATGCCGCCGCACAGCGCTACCAGCTCGGCACCTGGGAGCCCACGCTCGCGTTTGAGACCAAGCTCCACCTGCTGCGCCTGCTTAAGGTCCGCATCAACCGCAAGGATGCCGACAAGCCCACACTCGCTGCGCGCATCGATGTGCTGACCGGCGAGTTGACCGCCATCGACCCGGCTCGCGCCATCTCGCTCTCCTAAGACCCTGCGACCCATGCGCACCCCCACCCAAGACAACGACATCCTGCGCTACTACGAAGCCGAGATGCGCTACCTGCGCGAATCTGGCCGCGAGTTCGCGCGGGCCTATCCAGACCGCGCCCGTATGCTCGGCATCGACCGCATTGGCGAGCGCGACCCGCACGTCGAGCGCCTGTTCGAAGGCTTCGCCTTCCTGATGGGCCGCCTGCGGCACAAGCTCGACGACGAATTGCCCGAGTTGACCGAAGGCATCGTCAGCATGCTCTGGCCACACTACCTGCGCATGATCCCGTCGCTCTCCATCCTGGAGGTGAAACCCTCGGGCGGCGCACTGCAACGGCAGGAAACGCTGCCCGCCGGGCTGGAAGTCATGTCCGACCCGATTGGCGAAGACCGGATCGAATGCGTCTACCGCACCACGCAAGCGGTTGACCTGTATCCGCTACGCCTGTCCGAGGCCAGCGCTACCACCCGCGAAGACGGCCGCTCCGTCATTCGCCTGCGGCTGGCGATTCAGGAGCAGGCACGGCGCGACCAGCTCAGCGTGCCACGCCTGCGCCTGTATCTGAATGCGGATCGGCCCGTTGCGCTGGCCTTGTACGCCGCGCTCACCGCCAAGCCGTTGGCCATGCGGGTGCGCATTCCCGGCCACCCGGAAGACCGCCCCGGCGCCCCGCAAACCATGCCCGGCCTGCATCTGGAGCCCGCCGGCTTTGGCCCCGACGAGCGCCTCTGGCCCAAGGCCGACAACGCCTTCGGCGGCTACCAGCTCCTGCTTGAATACTTCACCTTCCCTGAGAAGTTCATATTCGTCGACCTGGTGGGCCTGGACCTGCAAGCCGTGCCGCACCATGCGGATTACATCGACGTCGAAGTCGTGCTCGACAAACCGTACCCCGACGACATGCGCTTCTCGGCCGAGAACGTGCGCTTGTTCTGCACGCCCATCATCAACCTGTTCCAGGTGGACGCTGACCCCATCACCGCCACCCAGTTCGAAACCGAATACCGCGTGAACGCCATGGAGCAATACGGCGAGCACGTCGACGTGTATTCCGTGGACACCGTGCAAGGCTTCACCTCCGGCACCGGCAGCCGCTTTGAATACGTCCCGTTTGCCGCGTTCCGCCACCGGGGTGGCATGCTGCGACACGACATGCCCGAGCGCTATTTCCACACCCGTGTGCAGCGCGGGCCATCCGGGCGGTTCGACACCTGGGTCATCCTGGGCGGCCACGCCTGGGAGCACCAGAACACGTTGCCGCAAGAAACGCTGTCCCTGTCGGTGACCGGTACCAACGGCATGCTGCCACGCAAGAACCTGCGCGAAGCCAGCATCCAGCGTATGCGCAGCGGCTTCACCAACGTCGAATCGGTGCGCAACCTCACCGCGCCCACGTTGCCCGTCTACCCGCCCACGGGCGACCGCTTCCACTGGCGCGTGCTCTCGCACCTCGCACCCAACTACCTCTCGTTGCTCGACGCAGAAATCCTGCGCGGCAGCCTGGCGTTGTACGACTGGACCGACGGCGAACTGAACAAACGCCGCATCGACGCCATCACCGACGTGCAACACCGCCCCCTGCAAAAGCTCGTCAAAGGCGGCTTGCAGCGCGGCGTGGAAATCGAGGTCACGCTCGATGCCGGCCAGTTTGCGGGCGACGGTGACATCCAACTGTTTGGCGCGATGCTCAATCGCTTCCTTGGCCTGTACGCCACGCTCAACCTGTACACCCGGTTGACCCTCATCGTGCAGCCGACCGGCCAGCGCATCACTTGGCCCGACACCAAAGGGGAGGGCGCACCGTTTTGAACGCCCCGGAGAAAGCATCACAACTGAGCGGAGAGCCAACGCTGCTGCCCACCCTGCTGGCCAACGCGCCGCGGATGAACTTCTTCCGCCTGTGCGAGCTGATCGAACTGTCCGCACCCGCGCAGCCGCCGCTTGGCGCAGAAGACACCCCAAAGCACGAACCCATCCGCTTCCGCTCGCGCCCCAAACTCGGCTTCCCCAATCGAGAAATCGACGCCGTCGAGTTCGACCCGGACGCCCCCGACGCACCGCCCGCCGTACGCACCACCTTCCTCGGCCTGTACGGCGTGGATGCGCGCATGCCGTCGTACTTCATCGACGAAGTCGCGCAGAACCGTGACGGCGCCGAACCCCTGGCCGCCTTCCTTGACCTGTTCCACCACCGCATCGTCACGCAGACCTACCGCATCTGGCGCAAATACCGCTATCCGGCCGGCTTCCGCAAAGACGCCAGCGACAAGGTCTCCAGCTACCTGCTGAGCCTCACCGGCTTAGGCATCGGCACACCCGAGATCCGGCAGGAGGTCGATACACGCACCTTGCTCGCCACGCTCGGCTTGACCGGCCAGCGCACCCGCACCGCAGAGGGACTCGCCGGGATGCTCCAACACGCCGTGCCGGACGCCACCATCACCGTCACCGAATTCCACCCCGTGTGGATCCAGGTGACTGACTTCGAGCCCATGCCCCTGGGCGAGAACTGTTTGCTCGGCCGTGGCTTTACCGACCGCAGCAACGCCGTGCACGTGCGCATCGCACCGCAAACGCGCGAATCCGTGATCGGCCTCATGCCCGGACAGCCCATCCACGCCAAGCTCATGGCGCTGCTGCGCTACTACCTCGGCTACGAAGCCCAGGCGCACTTGGAAATGGACGTGCGTCCCGATCTGATGCCGCAGCCGGCTTTGAACTCGAAACACGTGAGCCTGGGGTACACCACGTTGCTGCCCAAAGCCAAGGCCGAACAGGCCCCCGAACTCACCCCCATCCGCGTCCAACTCGGCACCTGGGGCGGCGCCGCACACTGAATGATGAATACGATGAAGACACACACGCTGTTGGTCATGCTGGCCGCCGCCACCCTCGCAGGCTGCGGCATAGCGCAGTCCGTCAAAGACGGCACCGTCGACGCCGCCAAATGGGCCTTTACCACCCAGGTCAAGACCATGAACCTGGATCTGACCAGCCGCGCAAGCCTGAACCCCAACGGGGCCGGGCAACCGCTGTCCACGGTGGTGCGCATCTACCAGCTCAAGGACACCAAGACCTTCGATACGCTGGACTATGTGCAACTGCAATCGAGCGACCTCCAAGAATTGAAAGCCGACCTGCTGGCAACCAAGGACGTGGTGCTGCGCCCCAACGCCAGCGCCAGCGTGAGCGAACCCATGAATGAGGATGCCGAGTTCGTCGGCGTGGTGGCGTTCTTCCGGGACGCGGGCAAGGACTCGACCTGGAAGTTGGTGATTCCGAAGAAGCAGTGGAAGAAGACCGACCCGGTGCAGGTGCTGGTGATGGGCAATACCTTGCAGCCTGTGGGGGCCAAGCCTGAGCCTGTGCAGCGGACGGCGCCGGTGCAGAGTGTGCCGAACACGGATCAGCCAGAATCAGGCCCACAGACCTAAGGGCACGCAATGCCGCTTCGCCCGGCAGAAGCATCCACAAGTTTGTGTTGGTATTGGTTCAACTCGGTATTACGGCTGTCAGCTGATCCGTAAAAATAAAGTCTGTCGGAGGGGATGTTTTTAACTCATTGATTTTAAAAGAGTTGGTGTGCCAAAAAAAGCGACAAGTCTGTCGGGCCCCCTCAGTTTGGCTCTGTGGTCCGTGGGAAATTTAGCAATAGTCTGTCGAGGCTAGGCGTGACAGGCCTTTGCCGGGACGGGAGGGGGAGGGCGTATCTCGTACATTCTGATTGTTCGTCGCCACCATGAGCATCAGAAAGGTCCTGACTGGCAGCTTTCGGCCACGAGCCGCCGGTCAACGCCGCCATCTGGTCTGAATAGCCAAGATCTCGTCCGCCCTCGCTGAATGGCCGGTTTCCGGCGAGCGAATTGCCGGCGGTACCTCAACCCGGCCAACAAAGGCCCGTTAAGAAGGGCCGCTCGGAGTCCGTTGCACGGAACCCTAGAAGTCTCATCGGACACGAGCATGCGCCACTACAACCGACGTTGGACGAAGATCGAGGTGACGGATTTGCCTGTTAGGGAGCTTCCGACTGGGACTTTGAGGTCGGCCCGAATAAGACCGTAGTACGGCAGATGGAGGTGTACGACGCGGCAGTTGCTCCGGGCTTCGATTTCCAAATCAAGGTTGCCCATCCTATCCGAAGAGGGAAACGATTGATCGGGTTGGAGGGGCGCGCGGAGCGGCAACTACCATAGTCTACTGCCCCGCAACGACCCCTTAACGTCGGCGTCAACTTTATGGCCCAGCGTTTTCACGCCGCGGCAAGAGCACTAAGTCGGCCGCTTCGTCAGCATCTTTCAGGAGCGTCTTGCGCGGCATGCCTATCTGCGCACGCATTGTCAGCCCACGAGCAAAATCCGTGACTTGCGTTGCGCGCGCGACTACGGGGAAGTCAGATGCGATTTCTCCCGCACTGATCCCGTCCCGGAAACGGCGCTCCACTAGCGCCGTGCCACCCGCAACGGCGCTCTGCAGAAACCGCTGAACCTCAGCGTCGTTTACAAGCGGAGCGACGCACACCATAAGGCAGCCCCGGGCGGACCCTTTCTCGGTCGCACTCTCGACGGCGAACCTCAAAAAGCCTGCGATAGAGTCGCGAAGACTCTCCGGCGAGAGCAGCGCCTTCGCGGCTTTTGCGCCCTTCCTTTCCGCATACGCCTTAAGGACGCGCAAGAATATCGCCCGCTTGTCGCCGAAGACGGCATACAGGCTCGGCCGTCCCACGCCCATCCCCGCGACAAGGTCGTCAATCGTGACGCCATCATAGCCTTTCGACCAGAACACCTGAGTTGCCTTTTCCAGCGCCTCTATCTCGTCGAAGCTGCGGGGCCGTCCACGCGGCGCAGGCGTATTTTGAACCATTTAGTTTAAAACTCCTTGACACCTGTTCTTGCATGAATATATAACCGAACAGTTCTAAATTGACAAGTTGGCTCCAGCCTCGCGGGACCACACGGCTCGACCTTAACCGTCTACCACGGAGACGCCCTTGGAACATTCGATCGCTCTCGTAACCGGCACCACCTCCGGGCTCGGTCATGCTGCAGCCCGCCTTCTTGCTGGAGAGGGCTGGCGCGAGATCATCATCACGGGGCGCAGCCTGGCTCGAACCCGGGAAGCGGCCGCACAGCTTGCGGCGGAGACCAAAAGACAGATCTTCACGCCGCTGGAGCTGGATCTGAACACGCCCGCCAGCGTTCAGTCCGCCCTCGCCGCGCTTGTCAAGGGAGGTCGGCCGATCGATTTCCTGCTGCTCAATGCCGGGATGGTCCCAGGTAAGCAGCGGGTGATCACTGCGGCGGGCGTCGAGGCTTCTCAGGCCCCGCTCATCGGCCACCATCAATTGACGGTCGGATTGCTCCGCGCCAACCTGCTGAGCCCCAACGCACGGATTGTGATTGCCAGCGCGGAACCTGCCCGAGGGGGCGTACCCATGTTCAAGTACACCGACGTGGACGCACTCGCGGCCAAATACCACGGAGGCGACCTGACCGCTGCGATGGAAGCCCTGCTGCGCAATGGGCCGAACGTGAAGTATGTGCCCAACAATGCGTATGCCGACGCGAAGCTCATCGTTGCCTGGTGGGCTGCGGCACTGGCGCGTCGGCTGCCTTCCGACATGGCCGTGTACGCTGTCTCGCCCGGTGCGGCGACCTCTACTAAGGTTTCGCGACAAGCTAGCTTGGCCGTGAAGTATTTATTTATCCCAATCGCGAACCTCATTCCCGGCATGAATCAGACGCCGGAGACAGCGGCCCGTCGGTACCTCCAGGCGTCGGAGTTCGGAACCGAAGTCTCGGGGCAATTCTTCGCCTCGGCTGAAGGGAAGTTCTCAGGCCCAATTGAGGCGCAACGCCACCCACACCTGCACGATGGCGCTTTTCAAGAAGCCGCGTGGCAGGCCATCGTGAACGTCTCTGGCGTCAACCTCTCTGTCGTCAACTTGCATTAGGAGACCAGCCGTCCTGACGCTCGCCGCTAGTTGTCCGCTTTCGGCCACAAGCAGCCACTCGAAGGCACCACTAGATTCATTGACAATTGGCGTGCGTAGCCCGGCCGCCGCGTAAGCCATTCTGGAAGCTCTGGAACTAGCAGCCCGGCTTGCCACGTGATGTAGATAGGGCCATCCCGGCCAAGTGCAGACACTGGCATCCCTCCAGGAATACAGACGAGATGGCAACATCGGCTCGCCACTCGGAAAGTAAAACTATTTTGTGACTTATTGAGCTTTTTTGTGGCCTCTAGGGAGCGGCTCGGCTTCGCGTGAACTTCGGTCGTTGCGAATTGTGGACCCCTTTCGCGCCGAGTCTCCACCATGTTCAGTTCCGCTAACTTATTGAGGGAAAAGCGATTTTTGACCGTGCAGTCAGGCAGGCACTCCGCAGAGTTCGGAGTTGAGTGAATCTCGACACTAGGCATGATTTCCACGACTTGCCTAGTCGACGAGCTGGTGGTCGACGCAACCCCTCATCCATGCTCGCGGAAAAATCGGCGTGACGCCCGGAACACGGGCTGTGATTGGCAGCACTGCGTGGACGCGTTTAATGGTGTGCTCGGTAAGACGCTTCGACAGACTTTATTTTTACGGATCAGTACCAGCAAGCCCCACGAGATTCCGTTACACTAATAATTGACGCATCAATCATTGATGTATCATTTGTCTTGTCGATCTCCCCATCATGGCCGTCCACACTGCGCTACCGCATTCCCATACCCAAGTCTTGCCGTTCAAAGAGTCGCTGCTGGCGATGATCGGCATCTGCTTTGTTGTCGTGCTGGTGGCGCTGGACCAGACTGTGGTCGGTACGGCACTTCCGACGGTGGTGGCGGAGCTCAAGGGCTTTGAACTGTATGCGTGGGTGGCAACGTCGTATCTCCTGACCTCCGTGGTGACGGTGCCGATCTTTGGCCGGCTGGGAGACTTCTACGGCCGCAAGCCGTTTGTGATTGCATCCATCGTGGTGTTCACGCTGGCCTCCATCATGTGCGGCATGGCGGGCAGCATGAGCTTTCTGGTGTGGTCGCGCGCGCTGCAGGGCATTGGCGGCGGCATGCTGGTCGGTACGGCTTACGCGTGCATTCCCGACCTGTTTCCCGATGCGCGCGTACGTTTGCGCTGGCAGGTGATGCTGAGTGCCTCGTTCGGTATCGCCAACGCCATCGGCCCGACGCTGGGCGGCTGGATGACGCAGGCGTTCGGCTGGCGCTCGGTGTTCTACGTGAACATTCCGTTTGGTGTGCTGAGCTTATGGTTTGCGTGGCGATTTTTGCCGCACCTGCGCCAGAACGTGCACACCGGGCGCATTCGCCTGGACTGGCAGGGCGCGGTGTTGATTACGGCAGCGCTGGGGGCGCTGCAGTTCTTTGTGGAATTGCTGCCGCGCCAGGGCCTGTCGCTACCGTTGGTGGGCTGGCTGGTGCTGTCGGTAGCGGCGTTCGTGGGCTTGTGGTGGTGGGAGCAGCGCGCCGAACAACCGCTGCTGCCGTTCGACATGCTGCGTAATCCGGCGCTGGCCACGCTGTTTGTATTGGCCATGCTGTCTGGCTTCTCCATGTTTGCGGTGCTGTTCTATGCGCCGCTGCTGTTCCAGGGTGGTTTCGGCATGTCGCCGCAGGAGGCGGGGCTGGTCATCACGCCGCTGGTGGTGTGTATCACGCTGGGGAGCATCATCAATGGGCGCATCGTTACGCGCATCCCTAATCCGAACGCCATGCTGTATGCCGGGTTTGTGCTGTTCACGCTGGCGCTGGCCGGCATGGCGGCGTCGTCCAGGGCAATGCCGCATGTGGCGCTGGCCGGGTTGATGTTGCTGGCTGGCCTGGGGCTTGGTTTCGTGCTGCCCAACCTGACCGTGTTTGCCCAGCAGACGGCTGGCCGCGCGCACCTGGGCATTGCCACGGCGCTGCTGCAGTCACTGCGCATGGTGGGCGGCATGGTGGGCACGGCGCTGGTCGGCACGATGGTCAGCGAGCGCTATGCCTCCGGCGTGGGCGACGCCCTGCGCGCAGACAACGCAACCCAATGGCTGCACAAGCTTGCTGACCCGGAAATCCTGATCGACCACGACGCGCAAACCGCTTTGCTCACGCAGATGCACGCCGCGGGCCACGATGGCGCCGTGCTGCTCGAAGCGGCCCGGCACGTGCTGGTGGGGGCGATCCATATTGGCCTGATCGCCGCAACAGTCGTGGCAGCCATTGGCCTGTGGCGTGTGCGCCGTGTGCCGCCGGTGGTGCTGCATCACGTGGAGCCCGTACAACACACGGAATAAGGTGTTTGTGCCCAGTTCGTGCCACTTAGCGGTTACGATGCGCGCATTCCTGCAATTTCATGCCTGATCGATGACCTCTGAACGCGAACGCTTCGCCGTCATGCACCAGTTTGGCCGCACCTACCGTGCATTCATGGCTGCCTTCGAGGCCCATGTCGGCCAGCCCATGCCGCGTTGGCGCATTCTGCTGGCGTTGCACGACCAGACGGGCGGCGGCCTCGCCCAGAAGCAGCTTGCCGAGCGTCTGCAGATGGATCCCGGTGCGCTCACCCGCCAGCTCAAGGTGCTCGACCAGCTCGGCTGGATCGAGCGCACCACCGACGCACGCGACAACCGCTTGACCAACGTGTCGCTCTCCGATGCCGGCCTGGCCGTCGTGCTCGAATGCATGCCGCGCCGTATCGCCTTCATCAATGCCACGCTGGATGGGCTGCCCGATGATCTCGTCCACGCGCTGTCCGAAGCGCTGGCGCAGATCGAAACGCGCCTTGCCGAGGTGCCGATGCTGTCCAGCGAGGCAGACACCAAGAACGCCGATCAGCCCGAAGAACGCTAACGCGTTTGGAATGCGCCCGGAGACACGCCATGCCCATGGTGATCAATAGCGCGCTGTACCGCAACGGCAAGCGCGAACGCGACCTCTCGGTCGAAGACATCAGCGACGTCCTGCACACCCCTGGCTCCTTTGTCTGGCTTGGCCTGCATGAGCCGGACAACGCCATGCTCAACCAATTGCAGGAAGAATTTGCCCTGCACGACCTGGCCATTGAAGATGCACGCAACGCCCACCAGCGCCCCAAGCTGGAGGTGTATGGCGACACGCTCTTCATCGTGCTGAACACCGCCCAGATGGAAGACGGCAACGTCGTTTTTGGCGAGACGCACGTGTTTGTCGGCAAGGACTTTCTCGTCTCTGTGCGGCACGGGCCGTCCGCCTCCTATTCGCCCGTGCGCGAGCGTTGCGAGCGCACGCCGCAACTGCTGGCTAAGGGTGCACCGTTTGCGTTGTATGCGGTGATGGACTTCGTGGTCGACAACTACCAGCCCGTGCTTGAGCGCATGCAGGAGGAGTTCGAGCACATCGAAAGCCAGATCTTTGGCGACACGTTTGACCGTGCGGCCATCGAGCGGCTCTACACGCTCAAGCGTCAGCTCTTGCGCCTGCGCGGCGCAGCCCTGCCGGTGGAGGACATTGCCGGCCAGCTCGTGCGTCTGCACGAAGACGTGGTGCCCAAGGAGCTGCGTGCGTACTTCCGCGATATTGCCGACCATGCACACCGCGTGGTGGGCGCGCTCGACGTGATTCGCGAAATGCTGACCACGGCCATCTCCGTGAATGTGGCGCTGGTATCCGTCACGCAAAACGATATCGTGAAGCGCCTGGCAGGGTGGGGCGCTATTCTTGCCATTCCGACCGTGGTGTTCAGCAACTACGGCATGAACTTCAAGCGCATGCCGGAGTTGGAGCATCCGGCTGGGTATCCCATCGTGCTGGCGTGCACGGCCACCGCTTGCATGTGGCTGTATCGCAAGCTGCGCAAGTCGGGTTGGATCTAGGTCTAGGAGAGACGGGATGGCGCGCTGCTGCTGGGTCAACGAAGACCCGCTGATGATCGAGTACCACGATACCGAGTGGGGTGTGCCCTCGCACGATGACCGCCATCTCTACGAGATGCTCATTCTGGAGGGGGCGCAGGCCGGGCTTTCATGGCAGACCATTTTGCGCAAGCGGGCCCGCTACCAAGAGGTGTTCGAGGGGTTTGATGCGGCACGCGTGGCGCGTTTCACGCCGGCCCGCATTGAACAGCTGCTGGCCGACCCCGGCATTGTGCGCAATCGCGCCAAGGTGGAAGGCGCCGTCATCAACGCACGTAAAGTGCTGGAGTTGCAGGAAGAATTGGGTTCGCTCGATGCGTTTCTGTGGGCGTTCGTCGATGGCAAAACCATCGTCAACCGCTGGGACAGCTACCGCGATGCCCCCGCCGCCACCGATGCCTCCAAGGCGATGAGCAAAGCGCTGGTCAAGCGCGGCTTCAAGTTTGTCGGCCCCACCATCTGCTACGCCTTCATGCAGGCCACCGGCATGGTCGATGACCACGAAGCCGGTTGCTTTCGCGCTGGCAAGGCCAAGTAACTACTTGGCAGCAACCGGTTTGAGCTGCATGACCCAATGCGCGAACCGGTCGGCTTCTTCCGGGGTGATCGAGTTGGGCGGCATGGTGCCTGCGCCCCATTTGCCGCTGCTGCCTTTCAGCATGCTCTGCTTGAGCTTGGCAATGGCGTCCGGATCGTTTTTATAGCGCTCGGCAATCGAGCGGAACGGCGGGCCAACTTTGGTCGTGTCCATCGTGTGGCACGCGCGGCAGGTCTCTTCGCTGGAAGAAGACGCGGCGTGTCCGGACACAACCAGCATGCCGGACAACGCCGCCAATAGGGAGAGCACTGCCGATTTCATCAACGTCATGGTTCTGCTTCGGTTCTGGTGCGGGCGCCCGCTGCAAGACTGCGCAGTCGGGCGCCGGTTTGGCTACATGCGGATCAGCGATGCGGCCAGGCTTTGGCAGGTGCGCCCATCACAGGCTCACCCAGCAGCGGTGTCGACAGGGCGTAGGCACCATCTTCCGTAAAGGCCCAGATGATGTTGCGGTCGTACTCGGTGTAGATCGCAAACACACCCTTGCCCAGCGTGTACGACGGCAGTTGCGTTTCGTCAGCCAGCGCGGGGATGAAGTAGCCGGCAATGGACGGATGCGCCGGGTCTTTCACGTCGTAGATCTGCACGCCCGCGTTGTAGAACGAGTACGGCACGATGCCTTGCTTCCAGCCACCCGGCTGGCCGATGGCGTTGGCACGCTTCGGGCCGTAGTTGCCGCCGCGCTGGCAGAAGCTGGTGAACGGCGCACCCGGCGGAATCTCCGGCTCCGGCAGCTTGGTGGCGATCTTCAGGTGCTTCGG
Organism: Ralstonia flaminis; assembly: GCF_958415495.1. Lineage (NCBI taxonomy): Bacteria > Pseudomonadati > Pseudomonadota > Betaproteobacteria > Burkholderiales > Burkholderiaceae > Ralstonia > Ralstonia flaminis. The sequence continues at coordinate 165,568 of NZ_CATZLL010000011.1, forward strand.
ATCACGCGCGTCGACCACGAAGATGTCCTTGTAGGGCTCGTAGCAATCGCGGTTCATCGGGTAGCCGTTGGTGAACACGTAGCCGGTGCGCGCGTACTGGCTCACGTCGGCGTTGTCGTATTCCGTGCCGGCAAAGCTCGGCGGCGTGTTCGCGTTGCTCAGCACCTTCGGCTTGGCCGGGTCGGACAGGTCAAACGAATAGATGCCCAGACCGCCCATTGCACCAAAGCCGATCTTGCCGCCGGCTTCCAGCGGCTTGGGCAGGAAGATCGGGTTGCGCGAGCCCATCCACGACGTGCGGTTGCCGGCGCGCGGGTTCATCAGGTAGGCCTGCTCGTGCTCGGGGTTGCCCAGGATCTGACCCGGCACGGCAATCTGCGAGACGAACTTCGGATCAGCCGGGTCGGACATGTCCCACACCTGGTAGCCCGGCGAGTACAGATAGTTCGGGTACTCGGTCAGCGCATAACTGTCGTCCGGCGCGGAAGACAGGATCATGTACTTGCCGCCGTAATACTCAGGCGCATCCAGCGAGCCCGAGCCCTGCTGCTGGCCGATCGGCGCATCGGGGTGCTGGTAGTCGGTGGTACGGGTGGCGATCAGCTTCCACTGGTCCGGCAGCGGGCCGTCCATCTCGAATACCTTGAAGCCCTTGAGCGAGTTGTAGTTGCGCTGGGCGGCCACCTTGTCCGGCTGATCGATCTTCTCGGTCATCAGGCCATAGCGGCCGATCTCGAACGAGGCGACGAGCACCGGTTTGCCGAGCTTCTTGCTCCACGCAATGGTGGCGCCGCCCAGGTAGTCCTGCACGGTGTTCGGATCGTATTTTTCGGTCGAACCCTTCGGGCCCCACACGCCGCCCTTGGAGAACACGACCTTGCCGTTGGCCGGGTCCGTCACGTCCATGATGCGCAGGTAGTCGCGGTCGTGGATGTACAGGTAGCGGCGGCCCTGGAAGTCGGCGATGTTGTTCCACGCATGGAAGGGCGAATCGACGCCCGGATAGAACGCGATCACCTTGACGTTCTTGGCGTAGCTCTTCTTGTCCCACGAGGTCATCTCACCGGGAAAACGCTTGCCCTCATGCACTTCGGGCGTGGCCTTCGGCCAGATGAACTTGCCGGTGGCCGGGTCCATGCCGTAGTCGACACCGGCCTTGAGCGGCACGGGTTTGCGGTCGGGCGTCAGGCGCAGCCAGCCGGCCAGGTACGGGTCTTTGACGTTGGGTGTGCCGGGCGTGCCCGAAGGTGCTGCCGCGGGTGCCTGGCTGGCTGCCGCCTCGCCCGTGGGGGCCGGGCCGGATGCCGTCGCCATCGACGATGCCGTGGCGAGAATGAACGCGAGCGTCGCGCCCTGGGTCAGGGCGGTTTTCAGACGCGGATGTCGCGAGCGAAGCATGGGGTTCCTCCTTGGAATGAAGACGGATCAGAATGCGTGGCGGATGCCAATCTGGAAGCCGGTCGGGCTTTGGCCAGCGTTGGGGTAGGCCTGCCACGTCACCGGGTATGGAATCGACACGTTGTTCTTCAGCTTGATGTGCGCGACGGTCGCGTACAGGTCCGTGCGCTTGGACAATCCGTAGATGTAACCAGCGACGAAGCCCACAGCGTTGGAGACCTTCGTGTTGTTGTCGTCGTGACGGTACACGGCGCTTGCGTAGAGGCGGTTGCGGCCGTCGATGTTCCAGCGCGCGCCGAGCTGCGCATCCCAGCCACGCGAGCTGAATGCAACGTACGGCGGGTAAGCGTAGTAGCCGTTGTACGTGTGGAAGATGGCCGTGGGCTCGAAGCCGCCGATCTTGTAGACGGCCGAGAAATAGTTGTCGCGCGACGAGTTGATGCGCGAGCTGTTGAAGATATCGCGCGTGTATTGCAGTTCGCTCACGGCACCCAGGAAGATCGGGCCGTTGCGGTACTCCAGGCTCGTGCTCAGGAAGCGCCCGGCGCGCGTGGTGTCTTCGGCCCCGGTGGCATACATGACGCGACCGGTGAAGTTATAGAAGGTGGGCGTCTTGTACTGGATGGCGTTGTCCACGCGGTACGACGCGTAGAAGAACTCCATGTTGTTGACCATGCTGAAGTCGGCCGCCCAGCTCGGGTCGGCATAGCCGGCAATCCAGTACGACGGCGTGAACTGGCGGCCGAGCGTGATTTCCCCATACGTGTCGCTCCTGAGACCCACGAAGGATTGGCGGAACTGCGTGGCCTGCTTGCCGTCGTCGGCCGTGAACATCGGCTCGATCGTGAATACGGCACGGTTGCCGTCGCCCAGATCCTCCACACCGCTGATGTTGAAGCGCGAGTTGTTCAGCCCGCCGCTGGACATGCGCGTCACGGTGCCGTTGCCGGAAGAGATGAGGTGCGAGATGTTCAGATCGACGTAGCCAGACAGCCAGACACGCGAGTCAGCCTGCGCAGAGGCGCACACGCACAGCAGGGCGCCGGTGGCGATGAGGTTCCTTTTCATTGGGTCTCCGAGTTTTTGTGTATTTACTGCAGGGAGGGCGGCACACGCAGCGGCAGATCGTGCTGCCTGCTCTTCGCTCGCATGGCCGGGCTGAACGGCCCTTCCTATCTGTCTCTACGTCGTTGTGTATACACAGACGCAAAAAATTATACGTAGAGAAGTATTTGAATTAAGAGCACTATTTTTTTATACAAAACGACGGTTTGGTTATAGCGGGTTGACCCGAATAGCCATGGCGCGTCAGAACAGGTGCCGGATACCGATGGCATAGGTCATGGCTGAGCCATTACCGCTCTGGCGGTCGTAGACCGTGACCACATAAACATCCGTGCGCTTGGAGAGGGCGTAATCGAGCCCCGCCGCGCCGGTATTGCGGGCGCTGGCGACGTTGCGTGGCGCAGTGCGGCGCGTGTACGCCCATTCCCCCAGCAGCGACAGCTGTGCGGTCAGCGGCACGGAAAGCCCAAGCTGGTAGGTGTGCGAACCAATGCCTGTTGTATTTGTGCGTGTGCCCTGTACTGCGCCATACAGCTTCAGCCAGGCAAAGTCATAGGTTGCCCCGGCAAGGTAGGCGTCTTGGCTGGGCGCCGCCGCCCCTGCAACGACACGGTTGCGTTGCACGGTTGCGACGGCGGTAAATGGGCCCGCCGTGTAATGCAACGACGCGGCCGCGTTGTAAACGCCAGATGCCCCCGCCATGCCGCCTGGCGCATACACGGCGGTGGCCTTCAGACCGTTCAGGGTGGGGCTGCTGTACTGAATGCCGTCGTTCCAGACCGTATCGCCCGCAATGGCGCCGCCGTATGAGGCGACGAACGTCTGCATCACCAGCGGCGAGAACAGGATCGACGCCTGGAACGGGTTGACGGCTTGTTCGCCGAGATACATCAGGTTGGTATGCCGTCCAAAGGTCAGCTTGCCGAAGTCGCCTTCCAGGCCGACGTAGCTGTTGCGGCCCCAGAACGGATCGGCCGATGTGCGGCCCGTGCCGCCGGTGTCTGGCTGGAAGAAGCTCTCCAACACGGCGACGGCGCGGGTGCCGCCGCTCAGGTCTTCGGTGGTCTTGATGCCCCAGTAGGGTGCAGTCAGCCCGGGGGCCTGCTGCATCAGCGTGGCAGGCGGCCCACCGCTGCGTTTGGAACTCGCCATATCGAGCCCCACCAAGCCGTATAGCGTGACAGAGGTCTGCGCCCAGGCGCAGTGCGACACCGACAGGCTGGCCACGCAAAGGGCCAGCGTCGGCAACGAGCGAACGTGCATGAAGATCCCCCGGGTTGGGAGTGGGTAGGAAGGCGCGGCACAACCTGCGCTGGCCGCGCCGGCGGGTTTCAGACAGCGGGGATGGCGAGTTCCACGCGAGCGCGTGAGAAGTGCTGCGACAGGCTGGCGAGCAGCACATCCCGCTGCGCCAGCCACGATGCCGGTGAGCGGCCAGCCATGTGCGGCGTGACCAGGACATCGCGGTGATGGAACAGTGCGGCCGGCACATCGGGCTCGTTCTCGATAACGTCGAGCCCGGCGCCGGCAATTTCCCCGGCATCCAGCGCATCGAGCAGCGCGTTGGTATCCAACACCGAGCCACGCGACACGTTGACGACGTAGCCCGACGGACCAAGTGCCTGCAGGACCGGGCGATCGATCAGATGACGCGTTTCCGGGCCACCGTTGCACGCGACGACCAGGAAATCGCTCGCGGCAGCCAGCGCTTCTGCACTGGCGTAGTAGTGGCCCGGTGCATCGTTCTGCGCGCGCCGGCCGTGGTACCCGATCGTCATCGCAAAACCTTGCGCGCGAGCAGCAATCAGCCGCCCGATGCGGCCCATGCCGACGATACCGAGCGCGGCGCCCGTCAACGTCGGCCTGGCTTGGCGTGACTGCTGCCACCGGCCTTGCTGCACGGCGGCAGTGAGCGGTGCATAACCACGCGCCAGCGCCAGCAGCATGCCGAATGCATGGTCGGCAACGGTGTCGGCATTGGTGCCCGGCGCATGCGTCACGACAATGCCGCGCCGCGCTGCTGCAGCCACGTCGACGTTCTCATAGCCTGCACCAAACGCACAGACGACCTCCAGCGCAGGCAGTTGGGCCATCTGCGCATCGGACAGCCCCGTCGAGCCGTTGGTTACAACCGCGCGGATCGTGGTGGCGTCCGGCACATCGTGCGGCATACCGTCGGAGTAGTGGTGCAGCGTGTACTGTTTGCGCAGCGCTTGGAGCGTCGATTCCGGCAGCGCAATCAGCGCGAGCACCGCGGGCGGTGCCAAGGTGCTCATGACTGCGTGGGCGCGACTTCTTTCACTGCGCCTTTCCAGCCGTTCTCCGTAATGTCGAAGACCGTGCCGTCGGGCATGCGGTACTTCACCTCGTAGAACACGTTCGGGTCTTTTTCGTGGCGCCCGGTCAGGTAGGTACCGCCTGCCGCGACGACGCGCGCGGCGGTCTCCTCAACGTTGTCGACCCACATGCCGAAGTGGATCACGCCGCGCACGTCCTTCAGGCCCGCGTAGCCAGGCACGGTCTCGTCCTTGAAGTTGAGCAGCGCGACGTTCATCGTGCCGTCCGTCATATAGATGCCACGCATGGCGTTGCCTGCGCGGCGCATGCCGAAGGCTTTCTCAAAGAATTGGGCGGCGGCTTCCGGGTCTTCAACTGAAAGCGCGATGTGGCGGAGTTTGTCCATGAATGTCCTCGAAGCGTGGCGGCATGTGCCGTGATGGAAGGTGGTCACGACTTTGACGCAAGTTCCCCGAAGTCTTCACTAGGTATACTACTTATGCATTGTGTATACACATGAGTGAATTTATATACCAAAATAGCTTCCAGTCGTCGCCTGATGGAGTTGGAGCCGGTGCGCTTCTTCTCGGACCTTGTTTTCGGGCGCTATGCAGGAGGCTGTAGATGCTGGTTTTGCAGGAACCGCTCGGCAATCTTTCCGCCGAGCTGAGGCAACGCTTTGCGCAGATCGGTGCCGTCTGGGGGCGCGATATCAATGCGCATCGCGATCTGGTGATCAACGCGTACACCCCGCTGGTGGCGGCCGCGGCCAATGACGCAGCCGACGGGTGTGAAGTCCTGCGTGACGTGGCCTATGGGCCGCACGAACGCCAGCGTCTGGATGTGTTCGTCCACACCGCAACACGCGAGGCCGGACAGGCCGATGTGGTGGTGTTCGTGCACGGCGGCGCGTTCCTGCGCGGCAGCAAGAGTTTCAACGGGCTGATCTACGACAACGTGTCGCGCTGGTTTGCGCGGCAAGGGTGCGTGGCCGTCAACGTGGAGTACCGGCTGGCTCCGGAAGCGCCATATCCCGCTGGGGCGGAAGACGTGGCTGCCGCGCTCGATTGGGTGCGCACGCATGCCGTCGCACTCGGCGGCAATCCGCAGCGGATCTTCTTGGTGGGTCATTCGGCGGGCGGCGCGCATGTCGCCACGTATCTCGCCGATCCGGCATTGGCCGCACAGCGCAGCACACCGGTGGCGGGCGCGGTACTGATCAGCGCGCGCGTGGTTGCCGACGTCCTGCCTGACAACCCGAACGCCGCCGGTGTGCGCGCGTATTTCGGGGATGACGCTTCGCTGTATGCGCTGCGCTCACCACTCACGTACGCAGGGCACATCGACGTACCGCTGATGGTGGTCGTGGCCGAGCACGAGAACCCGTATCTCGACGCCTATGGCGCGGCGTTCTTCGAGCGGGTGGCCCAGGTACGTCAGCGCACCGGGCGCCCAGCGCGGGCGCCGCGCTTCGTGCAGATGCTCCGGCACAACCACACCTCGGTGGTCGCGCACTTCGATTCCGGTGAGACGCTGCTTGGCAACGCGATGCTCGATTTCTTCCGCGCCTGACGGCTTGCCGTTCTGCTCATCGTTCATCCAGCAAGCAAAAGAAAACAGGAGATCCGCATGTCCGCATTTGGCAAGCCGCGCGTGTTCGTGCCCGTCGTCACGCCATTCCGTTCTGACCTGAGCGTCGATACGCCGCGCTTTGTCGCGTTCTGTCGCTGGTTGATCGGACAGGGCGCGGGCCTGGCTGTGTTCGGCACCAACAGCGAGGCGAATTCAATGAGCCTAGCCGAGCGCCGTGCCCTATTGGATGCCGTGTTGGCCTCCGATATTGACCGCACGCAACTGCTGCCCGGCACCGGCGCTTGCGCCCTGACCGAAGCGATCGAACTGACCCGGCACGCCGTGGCCGGCCGTTGTGCGGGCGTGCTCATGTTGCCGCCGTTCTACTACCAGGGCGTGAGCGACGACGGGCTGTTCGCGTACTACTCCGAGGTCATCCAGGCTGTGGGGTCGGATGCGCTGCGCGTGCTGCTGTATCACATCCCGCAGTTCACGGGCGTGCCGATTTCGCACGCGCTGATCGAGCGGTTGATTACGGCTTACCCGAACACGGTGGTCGGCATCAAGGACAGCTCAGGCGATTGGGCGAACACCGAGGCAATGCTCAAGCGCTTTCCGGGGTTTGCCGTGTTTCCGGCATCCGAGGCGTTGCTGGGCAAGGCGCTGCCGTTGGGCGCGGCGGGCTGCATCTCGGCCACGGCCAACTTGCAGCCGCATGCGATTGCCAGCCTGCTGGCAGCCACAACGGCTGATGACCGCGCAGTCTGGGAAGCAAAGGTGACGGCGTTGCGCACGATCGTGCAGGCGTTGCCGATGATTCCGGCGCTCAAGGCCGTGGTTGCGCATCACATGCAGCACGCCGGCTGGAGCCGCGTGCGGCCGCCCTTGACGGCATTCAGCGCAGAGCAGGCGAATGCACTGCTGGCACAGCTCGATGCATTGGGGTTCTCGATGCCGCCGGTTCAGCAGGTAGCGGCATGAGCGCGTTGTTCTGCTCGGATGGCGCCTCAGGCGCTGGCGCGGTTGCCTTGTTGTTGCTTCTTCAGGCGGCCCAGCACGACGATCGACAGGCGCGCCGTGTGGTCGCGCATTGCGTTGTAGGCGCGCTCCGGATCGGCAGCGAGGATGGCGGAGACGATCTCGCGGTGCTCGTCGGTGGCGGCCTCAAAGCGCGACGGCGTTGCTGGTTGCGCGGCGCGGAAGCCCGCCAGGCGCTGGCGTTGCACCGCAATGATCGACGCCAGCGATTTGCTCTGCGCGCCCTTGCAGATCAGCTCGTGAAACTCGCGGTTGAGTTCGAAGTAACCGACTTCATCGCCACGCGCGATGGCTTCGTTCATGTCGCTCTGGAGTACTTCGAGCTGCTTCTTCTCGACCACGCTCATGCGCTGCGCGCTCAGGCGGCAGCACAGGGCTTCGAGCTCGCACATGGCTTCGAGCATGTCGGCCAACTCTTCGATGCTGAACTGCGCCACCACCACGCCCTTGCGCGGCGTGAGCTCGACCAGCCCACGGACGGCCAACTCGCGCAGGGCCTCGCGGATGGGCGTGCGCGAGGCGTTGAAGCGCTCGGCCAGCGCTGCTTCTTCGAGCTTCTGGCCCGGCTCAAGCGTGCCGTCGATGATCTCGTCGCACAGCAGTCGATAGATTTTGGAAGAGAGCGTCGTCATCGTGTCAGCGGTGGGGTTGGGCGCAACGGCGGTCTACACAGACGTGCGTCGCATTATGCGCCAGCCGCCCCCCAGGGCAACCCGATGCGATGCGTCGCACGCGATTTCGGTAGGTCCGGCTTGCCTTGGGAGAGCCCACGGGCCGCCGGTTTTTCTGGAATGGGAGTATACGCTAGTTACTTGTTGAATACATAGATTAGTATATGTATACAAAACAAATTCACTCATCACGACAGTGGGGACACAAGTGATCAGGTTCGGGATTGCAAGCTATGAATTGAATGGCCGCGTGGCGGCGGGTTTGAGCGTGGGCGACGCGCTCTACGATGCGCAGACCGTGCTGAAGCAGGCGACGGGCGATGCGGCACCGGTGGATGTCGACGCCCTGGTCCGGGGGTGGGACCAGGACGGTGCGGCCGCCGTGCAGCAGTTCGAGGCCGCGGCGCGAGCCGTTGCTGACGGCTCCATCGACGCCAAGCCGCTCACCGGCTACCGGCTGCGCGTGCCGTTCACGCCCCGCCGCATCTTTGCCGCGGCCTCCAACTACTACGAGCACGCCCGCGAGATGGGCACCGAACTGGCCCCGCGTGAGGAAAGCACGCCCTACATGTTCATGAAGGCCGAGACCAGCGTGGTGCCGACGCTGGCCGAAGTGCGCATCCCGCCGCAAGCGGAGCGCGTGGACTGGGAGGTGGAGCTGGCCGTGGTGATTGGCAAGCCGGGCCGCCATATCGCCATTGAAGACGCGTTGGACTATGTGGCCGGCTACACCGTGCTGAATGATGTGAGCGCGCGTGACCTTAACCGCAGGACGGACTATCCGTTCAAACACGACTGGTTTCGTGGCAAGAGTTTCGATACCTTCGGGCCTCTGGGGCCGTGGTTGGTGCCCCGTGCGTGCATTGCCGAGCCGCAGAACCTGCGCATGATGCTGACGGTGAACGGCGAGACCATGCAGGACGGCAACACGTCGGAGATGATCTTCAGCGTGGCCGAGCAGATTCACTATCTGTCGTCGATCCTGACGCTGCAGCCGGGCGACGTGATTGCGACGGGCACGCCGACGGGGGTCGGCATGGGCCGGGGCATCTACCTGAAGCCGGGCGACGTGATGGTGGCGTCCATCGAGGGCATCGGCTCGATCGAGAATCCGCTGGTGCAGGGGTGACACACGTGTGGTCCGGCCAGACCACATCTTGACGGGAGAAGACATGCTGGAGCGGATGAGTGCCTTGTTGCGCGGACTGGTGTTCGCGGCGGGGCTGGGGGCAGGGCTGGCGTCGGCTGCGCATGCGGCTGACACCGTACGCGTCAATCTGGCGTGGCTGCCGCAAGGCAGCACGGGCGGCATCCTGCTCGCTCAGGCCAAGGGCTACTACAAAGAGGCCGGCCTGGACGTGACGGTCATGCGCGGCTACGGCGGCCAGCGTACGGTCAACGAGGTCGATGCCGGGCTCTTCGAGTTCGGCTACGGTGACCCGGTGAGCGTGGCTCTGAACCGTGCCCACGGCGGCCACACGGTGATGGTGGGCGCGATCAACACGCGCTGGCCGGGGGCCATGTGCTACGTGGAGCGGCCCGGCTTCAAGGTGACCTCGCTCAAGGACCTGGCAGGCATGACGTTGGGCGGGGGTGGTGCGTCTGCGGTGCAGAACATCGTGCCGGCGTGGCTCAAGCAGAACGGCATGGCGCCCGACGCCATCAAGCTGGTGCGGCTGGACCCGGCGGTAATCAACACCGCGCTGCTGCAAAAGCGCATCGACCTGTCCGAATGCTGGGAGGGCGCCAGCCTGCCGGTGCAGCAGGCATTTGCACAGCGCGCTGGTCAGAAGCTGGGCAAGGTGTTCTACCGTGATTTCGGCCTCGACATGATGGGTAGCGGCATCGTCACCACCGACCGCTACATCGCGGAGCATCCGGATGTCGTCAAGCGTTTTGTCGAGGCCACGTACCGCGGCTACGCCTTCATGCGTGACCAGCCCAAGGCCGCTGCAGATGCAATTGTTGCGCAGCAGCCGCTGCTCGATCGGGCCATCCTGCAGCAGCAGATTGCGGAAACCAACAACCTGATCTCGGACGAGCCGGACAAGCACAAGATCGGCTGGCTGCGCCCAGAACGCATCAATGGGACGGTTGATTTCCTGTCGCGTGCGTTTGATCTGGGCGGCAAGGTCAAGCCTGCCGACCTGTACACGAACCGCTTCGTTGAATGAGCGTGCAATGAATTTGGGGCTACGGCCCAACCCGCCCACCACGTATGGGTACATTGGAGTGAGACAAATGAACAGCTTGCGTCCCAAGCGGCTTGGACACATGGTTTTGATGGTGCGGGACATCCAGCGCTCGGCCAAGTTCTACACCGAAGTCCTGGGGCTGAAGGTGTCGGACTGGATTGGCGACCAGATGGTCTTCCTGCGTGCCGGCACCGACCACCATGACCTGGCGCTGTCCCAACTGCCGAAAGATTCGCCCGACTTCAACGACCTGCCGCGCTATTCGCGCCCAGGGCTGGAGCACTTCTCCTACCTGATCGACAGCGTTGAAGAGATGGAGCGATCGGTCAAGGTGCTACAGGAACACGGCGTGGAGATCGTGCGCGGCATCGGGCGCCATGGACCGGGCGACAACTACTTCCTCGTCTTCAAGGACCCGGATGGCAACAACGTCGAGGTCTACTGCAACATGGAGCAGATTGGCGAGCGCGACCCGCGTGAAGCGCAGGTGTGGGAGCGCAATATCGAGTCGTTCGACCAATACCGCTTCGAGCGCTTTGTTGTGCCGCCGCCGCCGCACCTTGTTGCGCAGAAGTCCGGTGGAGCGGCACCCAAGGCAGAGCCCGCCGACAAAGAGAAGCCCGGAGACAAGTCATGAAGCGCGTGCTTGAAACCGTCGCGTTCTGGATCGTCGTCGGGCTGGCGTGGGAACTCGGCGTGCGATGGACGCATGTACCGGAATACGTATGGCCGTCGCTGTCGTCCGTGTTCGCTGCCGGCTGGGAAATGCGGGCTCAGTTGCTGAGCGATACCGTCACCACCGCAGGGGAGGTCTTTGCCGGCTTCATGCTGGCGCTGGTGAGCGGGCTGGCGCTGGGGCTGCTGGCCAGCACCTCCGCCATCGCCCGTCGCACGCTGTTCCCGCTAGTGACGGCTCTGCAGAGCATGCCGAAGATCGCGCTGGCGCCGCTGTTGATCGTCTGGTTCGGCTACGGCTTTGCCTCCAAGCTGGCGGCTGCGGTGCTGTTTGCTTTCTTCCCGATCGTCGTCGCCACCATGGGTGGTTTGGCAGGCGTGCCGCAGAACCTGGATGAGCACTTTCGCGCGCTGGGTGCATCGGCCTCACGCACGTTCTGGCACCTGCGTCTTCCTGCTGCGATGCCTGCGCTCATGGATGGCCTGAAAATTGCCATGCCGCTTGCGGTGATCGGCGCGATCGTGGGTGAGTTCATCGGCTCGGAATCGGGGCTTGGGCATCTGATCGTGTTCGCAACGTCGAACGCGCAAACGCCGCTGTGCTTTGCGGCCATCCTGATGGTGACGGCGCTGGCCATGGTGTTCTACGCCGCCGTCGATTGGGTCTCGCGTGCTGTCTGGTGGAGAGGAGTCACGGTCTGATGGCAATCGTCAATCTGTCGCGCGTGGTGCCGCGCGAAACCGCAGTGCTCGCCGCTGCCAACCCTGCGCCGCAGAGCATGGCGTCGAGCGTGATGATCGATGTCGACAACGTCGGCAAGCGCTTTGCCGCGCGTGGGGGTGCCGCGGCGTTCAATGCCCTCGAAGACGTCTCCATGCAGGTGCGGCAACGTGAGTTCGTCTCCATTCTGGGGCCGAGCGGCTGCGGCAAGAGCACGCTGCTGCGCATGGTGTCGGGGCTCGTGCCGTGTGATGCGGGCGAAATCCGTGTCGATGGCCGGTCGATCAACGCGCCGGTCCCCGAGATCGGGGTGGTGTTCCAGACCAGCAACATGCTGCCGTGGCTCACGGTGGGCGACAACATCCGGCTGGGCGCCAAGCTGCGCAACCTGCCGAGCGTGAAGACCGAGGCGCGCCTGCCGGGCCTCCTGGAAACGCTCGGCCTCACGCAGTTTGTGGATCGCTACCCGCACGAGTTGTCGGGCGGCATGCGCCAGCGCGCCGCCATCGGCCAGATCCTGCTGCTGGAGCCACGCGTGATGCTGATGGACGAGCCCTTCGGCGCGCTCGATGCCCTGACGCGCGACAAGCTCAACGTCGAGCTGCTGCGCATCTGGCAGCAGAGCACGCTGACGGTGCTGCTGGTCACACACAGCATCCACGAGGCGGTGTTCCTGTCGGATCGGGTACTGGTCATGTCGCCACGACCGGGCCGCGTGCAGCATGACGTGAAGATCGACCTGCCGCGCCCCCGGCAGCCGGACGAGATCAAGCGCGACCCGCGCTACGCGGAGTACGTGTCGGAGTTGTCCAGCATGATGGGGGTGTTCTGACCGGATTGTGGGTTCTGCTCGGGGCGGGCGGCTGCTACGATCGTGCATCGCCCGCCCTCAAAGCAAACTGACATGCAAGCCAATCCGCTCAGCGAGATCTCCCTGATCCGCCGGCTGAAACTGAATCAATTGATGATTTTCGAGCGCGTGCTGGAAACGCGCTCGGTCGTCCGTGCCGCCAACGAGATGCGCTTGACCCAGCCCGCGGTGACCAAGGTCATCCACGAGCTGGAGTCGTGCTTTGACGGCGCGCTGTTCTCACGGTCCAACCGGGGCGTGGTGCCGACGGAACTGGGCCTGATGCTGGGCCGGCGCGTGAAGTCGCTCATGGCCGAGTTGCGCTACATGACCGACGAGCTGAACGACTTCCGGCTCGGCACCAGCGGGCATGTGATTGTCGGCACATTGATCTCGGCATCGGCACGGTTGTTGCCGCGCGCCATCGCCATGCTCAAGGCGCGCACGCCCAATGTGCTCGTCACCGTGCGTGAGGGCACCACTGCCCATCTGTTCCCGGCCCTGGCGACGGGCGACCTGGATATCGTGGTCGGCCGTTTACCCGAACGGGAGCTGCCGATCGCCAGCGCGTTTCCGCTCACGCACGAAGTGCTGTTTGATGAATCGCTGTGCGCGGTGGTGGGCAAGGGCTATGGCCCGTTGCCCGAACGTGTGGCGCATCTGTCGGAGCTGGCCGGCTCGCCATGGATTTTGCCGACGCCGGATTCGCCCGCGCGCCTGGCGGCGGAGCATCTGTTCCGCTCGGCCGGGTTGCCGTTGCCGACCGATATTGTCGAGTCGCTCTCGCTGCTGACCAACATCGGCCTGCTGTTGGAGACTCCCCGCATTGCGCTGATGCCGCGCGTGGCCGCCCGGCAATTTACCGATGCCGGCCTGTTGCGCATTCTTGATCTGCCGGAAACAGCCGCATTCGGCACCGTCGGGTTCTCGCTGCGTTCGCACAAGGAGCAGAGCGCGGCGTGCCGGGTATTTATCGAATGCCTGCGAGAAGCCGCACAAGCCACCGCGCCCGATACCACCGCGTAGCCAGAAAACCCAAGCTGGGCAAGGCTTGCGCTGGTATTCCGGTTTGGGATACTTAGCGCCGAATGTTTCATTGTTCTTCTCTGCCGCGCGTCCCTAGACTCCTGCCAACACTTCAACAAGAGCAGGAGACGTTGTGAACCAGGAACCGGCTGACGCCGCGCGTGCACCGCGGCTTTTACGGCACTACATCAACGGTGAATTCGTGGCGAGCGCCACCACGTTTGCCGATGTCAGCCCAGTCGACGGCACGCTGGTCGCCCAGGTGTGCGAGGCCGATGCGGCTGCCGTTGACCAGGCCGTGCGTGCCGCACGTGCCGCACAACTCGCAGGCTGGCGTGACACGACACCAGCCCAGCGCGCCGACTGGCTGCACCGCATTGCCGACGGCATCCAGGCGCGGTTTGACGAATTCGTCGCCGCCGAAGTGGCCGATACCGGCCGCCCCCTCACGCAGGCCCGGACGTTGGACGTGGCGCGCGGCATCGCCAACTTCCGCACGTTTGCCGACCTGATCCGCACGGCGAACAGCGAATTCTTCGAGACGCACACGCCGGACGGCAGCGAGTACATCAACTACGTGCGCCGCAAGCCGCTGGGCGTGATCGGCATCATCTCGCCGTGGAACCTGCCGCTGCTGCTTTTCACGTGGAAGGTGGCGCCGGCGCTGGCCATGGGCAACTGCGTGGTCGCCAAGCCTTCAGAAGAGACACCGGCTTCGGCCACGCTGCTGGCCGAGGTGATGCACGACGTGGGCCTGCCGCCGGGTGTGTTCAACCTGATCCACGGCCACGGGCCGAATGCGGCTGGGGAGTTCCTTACGCGCCATCCGGATATCAGCGCCATCACCTTCACGGGCGAATCGCGCACCGGCAGCACGATCATGAAAACCGTGGCCGACGGCGTGAAGGAGATCTCGTTCGAACTGGGCGGCAAGAATGCGGCGGTGGTGTTTGCCGATGCGGATTTCGATGCGGCGGTGGAAGGCGTCGTTAAATCCAGCTTCACCAACGCCGGGCAGGTGTGCCTGTGCAGCGAACGCGTGTATGTCGAACGGCCGATCTTCGATCGCTTCGTCGCGGCCCTGAAGGCCCGTACCGAAATGCTGTGCGTCGGTGCGCCGGACGATCCGGCCACGACCATGGGCCCGCTGATCTCGCGCGGCCATCGCGAGAAGGTGTTGTCGTATTTCCGCCTGGCGGTGGAAGAAGGGGCGACGGTCGTCACGGGTGGCGGTGTGCCCCAGTTTGGCGATGCACGCGACGAAGGCGCCTTTGTGCAGCCGACCATCTGGACAGGCCTGCCGGATACCGCGCGCTGCGTGACCGAGGAGATCTTTGGTCCGGTGTGCCACATCGCTCCGTTTGATACCGAGGATGAAGTGATCCACCGCGTGAACGATAGCGCGTACGGCCTGGCCGCCAGTATCTGGACGACCCAGCTCGCGCGCGGCCACCGCGTTGCCAAACAGATCGAGACGGGCATCGTGTGGATCAACGCCTGGTTTGTGCGCGACCTGCGCACGCCGTTCGGCGGCGCCAAGCTGTCCGGCATCGGCCGCGAAGGTGGCCGCCACTCGCTGGACTTCTATTCCGAACTGACCAACGTCTGCGTGAGGGTTGCATGAGCGCTATCGATATGAACGCGGCCATCGCGTTGGCGCATCAACTGTGGCAGGCCGAGCAGGAGCGTGCACCGCGTGCGCCGGTGCGTGAAGCGATTGCGGCACTCGGTGGTGATCCGCTGGAAGCGGCGTATGCCGTGCAGCGCGTCAACACGGAGCGCAAGCTGGCCAGCGGCCGCCGCCTAGTGGGCCGCAAGATCGGCCTGACCTCGAAGGCAGTGCAGGCGCAACTGGGCGTCGATCAGCCAGACTTCGGCATGCTATTTGACGACATGGCGATTGCCGACGGCGAAGAGATTGCCCTGTCGCGCACGCTGCAGCCGAAGGTGGAAGCCGAGATCGCACTCGTGCTGGAACACGACTTGCCGCACGAGCGCCACACCATTGCCGACCTGATTCGCGCCACCGCCTATGCGCTTCCCGCCATCGAGATCGTCGGCAGCCGCATCGCCAACTGGGACATCCGCCTGACTGACACGGTGGCCGACAACGCGTCCAGCGGCCTGTTCGTGCTGGGCAACCGGCCGGTCAAGCTCGACGCGTTCGATGCGATCCAGTGCGGCATGGTGATGGAGCGTCGTGGCGATCAGGTGAGCGTAGGCGCCGGGGCGGCGTGCCTGGGCAACCCGCTGCATGCTGCGCTGTGGCTGGCCAACACCATGACCCGCGTGAACGCGCCACTCAAGGCCGGCGACATCGTGTTGACCGGCGCGCTCGGGCCGATGGTCGGCGTGGCGTCGGGCGATGTCTTTACCGCGCATATCGAAGGCCTCGGCAGCGTGAGCGCCTGTTTCTCCACCCAACCGGATTCCGCACAATGAAGGGCAACCACAAGCAAGCCGTCGCCATCATCGGCTCCGGCAACATCGGCACCGATCTGATGATCAAGGTGCTGCGTAACGCCCTGCATCTGGAGATGGGCGCGATGGTCGGCATCGACCCCAGCTCCGACGGGCTGGCACGCGCCGCGCGGCTGGGTGTGCCCACCACGGCCAAGGGCATTCAAGGGCTGGTCGAGATGCCCAATTTCGGTGACATCCGTATCGCATTCGATGCCACCTCCGCAGGCGCGCACGCACACCATGCAGAGGTGCTGCGCCAGCATGGCGTGCAGGTGATCGACCTGACGCCGGCCGCCATCGGCCCCTTCGTCGTGCCGGTGGTGAACCTGTTCGAGCATCTGGAAGCGCCCAACGTGAACATGGTCACGTGCGGCGGCCAGGCGACGATTCCCATCGTGCATGCGGTTTCGCGCGTGGCACCCGTGTACTACGCAGAGATCGTCGCCTCGATCGCCAGCCGTTCCGCTGGGCCGGGCACCCGCGCCAACATCGATGAGTTCACGGAGACCACCTCCAAGGCCATCGAGATGGTGGGTGGCGCTGCACGCGGCAAGGCCATCATCGTGCTGAACCCGGCCGAGCCGCCGCTGATGATGCGCGACACCGTCTACTGCCTGACCGATGCGGACGCCGATACGACCGCTATCGAAGACTCGGTCGAAGCCATGGTGGCCGCCGTTGCCAGCTACGTGCCGGGCTACCGCCTCAAGCAAGCGGTGCAGTTTGACCGCTACACCGCGGACAGTCCGCTCGCGCTGCACGCGAACGACCGTCGCGCGGGGCTGAAGGTGAGCGTCTTCCTGGAAGTGGAGGGCGCCGCGCACTACCTGCCGTCGTACGCAGGCAACCTGGACATCATGACCTCGGCAGCGCTGGCCGCCGCCGAGCAGATCGCGGCAAGCCGCGCGGTCGCCTGAAGAGAGATCGGCCATGACCAACAACACCAAGAAGATCTACGTCTCGGACGTGACGCTGCGTGACGGCATGCACGCGATCCGCCATCAGTACTCGCTGGAGCACGCGGTTGCCATTGCCCGCGCGCTGGATGATGCGGGTGTCGACAGCATTGAAGTTGCGCACGGCGACGGGCTGTCGGGTTCGAGCTTTAACTACGGTTTTGGCGCGCATACCGATCTGGAATGGATTGCCGCCGTTGCCGGTACCGTCAAGCGGGCCCGTGTAGCGACGCTGCTGCTGCCCGGCATCGGCACCGTGCACGACCTGCGCGCGGCCTACGATGCCGGCGCCCGCGTCGTGCGCATCGCCACGCATTGCACGGAGGCGGACATCTCCAGGCAGCACATCGAATACGCCCGCTCGCTGGGCATGGACACGGTGGGCTTCCTGATGATGTCGCACATGACCACGCCGCAGGCGCTGGGCGAGCAGGCGAAGTTGATGGAAAGCTACGGCGCGCAGTGCGTGTACGTGGTCGATTCCGGCGGCGCCCTGAGCATGCGCGACGTGGCCGAGCGCTTCGATGCACTGAAGGGCGTGCTCGACCCCGCCACGCAAACGGGCATGCACGCACATCACAACCTCTCGCTGGGTGTGGCGAACTCGATCGTCGCGCTGGAGCACGGCTGTGATCGCGTTGATGCTTCGCTGACGGGCATGGGTGCAGGGGCCGGCAACGCACCGCTGGAGGTGTTCATCGCTGCCGTGGACCGCATGGGGCTGAACCACGGCTGCAATGTGAAGCAACTGATCGACGCCGCTGAAGACATCGTGCGCCCGCTGCAGGAGCGCCCGGTGCGCGTGGACCGCGAAACGCTGGCGCTGGGGTATGCCGGCGTCTACTCCAGCTTCCTGCGCCATACGGAAGCGGCAGCGGCCAAGTACGGCCTGTCCGCGTTCGACATCATGGTTGAGCTTGGGCGCCGGCGCATGGTGGGTGGGCAGGAAGACATGATCGTCGATGTCGCGCTCGACATGCTGAAGGCGCGTCAGCCGGCCAGCCAGGAGGCTGCATGACCGATCTCAATGCCATTGCCGCACGCGTGGACGATGCTGCGCGATATGCGGAACCGATTGCCCAGCTGACCGACGATGCCGGCTTCTCGCTGGACGAAGCCTACGAAATCCAACGTGCCTCGATCGAGCGCCGCATCCATCGCGGGGAAAGCATGGTCGGCGTCAAGCTGGGTTTCACCAGCCGGGCCAAGATGGTGCAGATGGGCGTCGACAGCCTGATCTGGGGCTGGCTGACCGACGCAATGCTCGAAGAGGACGGCGGGCGCGTATTGGTCGACCGTTTCATTCATCCGCGCGTCGAGCCCGAAGTGTGCTTCCTGACCCGTCGCGAGATCGATCGCCCGCTCACGCTGCTGGAAGCCGCGAGCTATCTGGAAGCCGTGGCGCCCGCCATGGAGATCATCGATTCGCGCTACCGCAACTTCAAGTTCACGCTGGAAGACGTGGTGGCCGACAACTGCTCGTCAGCCGGTCTCGTTATCGGGCCGTGGACGCGCCGCTTTGACTCGCTGCGCAATGCGGGTGTGCTGATGCGCATCGATGGGCGCGCCGTGCAGGTGGGCTCCACGGCGGCCATCCTGGGCGATCCGCTGCGCTCGGTTGTGCAGGCGTCGCGGCTGATCTCGCAGAGCGGGCTGGTGCTGCCCGCGGGCTCACTGATCATGGCCGGTGCGGCTACCGCGGCCGAGGCATTGCCGCGCGGTGCGCACGTGCAGTGTGTCGTCAACGGACTTGGCACCACGGAATTCACTACCTACTGAGCGTCATCGACATGACCACTGAAACCAATCCGCAAGGACGCCTCGTGGCCGGCAAGGCCAAACCGCGCGGCCGCTTTCCGCACATCACGCGTGCGGGTGATTTCCTGTTCGTCTCGGGCACCAGCTCGCGCCGTCCGGACAACACCATTGCCGGTGCGTCAGCCGATGCGCTGGGCACGACCCAGCTCGACATCCGCGAACAGACCCGTGTGGTGATCGAGAACATCCGCGACATCCTGCGCAGCGAAGGCGCAGACCTGTCGAACCTGGTCGAGATCACGTCGTTCCTGGTCAACATGAACGACTTCGCTGGTTACAACGCGGTGTATGGCGAGTACTTTGATGAGACCGGCCCGACGCGCACGACGGTGGCGGTGCACCAATTGCCGCATCCGCACCTGGTGATCGAGATGAAGGCGATTGCCTACGCGCCGAAGCGATAACGAAAACGACGCTAGGCCCCCAAGGAGCGAGACATGTTGACCTACGGAAACCCGTTCAACTTCCAACGCTGGATCGATGAACACGCGCACCTGCTCAAGCCGCCGGTCGGCAACCAGCAAGTGTGGCAGGACAGCGATTTCATCGTGACCGTGGTGGGTGGGCCGAACCACCGCACCGACTACCACGACGACCCGCTCGAAGAGTTTTTTTACCAGCTGCGCGGCAATGCGTACCTGAACCTGTGGATCGACGGCAAGCCGGATCGTGTGGACCTGAAGGAGGGCGATGTCTTCCTGCTGCCGCCGCACGTGCGGCACTCGCCGCAGCGCCCCGAAGCGGGCAGTGTCTGCCTGGTGATCGAGCGCCAGCGCCCTGTGGGGCTGCTCGACGGTTTCGAGTGGTACTGCGATGCCTGCGGCCATCTCGTCCACCGCGTCGAGGTGCAACTCAAGAGCATCGTGCGCGACCTGCCGCCGCTGTTCGAAGCGTTCTACGCATCGGAAGACAAACGCCGCTGCCCGCAGTGCGGCCACATCCACCCGGGCAAGGCGGCCTGACGCTTCGGCGTTCCCTCACAAGCAATTGCAATTGAAGATGACACTTCGAATCGACATGCACTCGCACTTCTTCCCGCCCATCACGCGGGAAGAGGCAGCGAACCTCGATGCAGAGAAAGCGCCGTGGCTGCGTATCGACGCCGACGGCGAGCGCGGCATGATCATGGCCGGCGATCGCGCCTTTCGCCCCGTCTACCGTGCCCTGTGGGACCCGGCCAAGCGCATCGAAGAGATGGACGCCCTTGGCGTGGATGTGCAGCTCGTTTGCGCCACACCGGTGATGTTCGGCTATGGCTACGACGGCGCTGCCGCGCACGACTGGGCCATGCGCATGAACGATCGCGCGCTTGAACTCTGCGCGCATGCACCCCAGCGTCTGAAGGCGTTGGCCCAGGTGCCGTTGCAGGACATCGACCTGGCATGCCGGGAGGCCACCCGCGCGCATCGTTCTGGCCACCACGGCGTGCAGATCGGTAACCACCTCGGCCCGCGCGATCTGGACGACGCGCACCTCGTCACCTTCCTCACGCACTGTGCCAACGACGGCATTCCCGTGCTCGTGCATCCGTGGGACATGATGACCGACGGGCGCATGAAGAAATGGATGCTGCCGTGGCTGGTGGCCATGCCGGCCGAGACGCAGCTGAGCATGGTCTCATTGATTCTCTCTGGCGCGTTCGAGCGGATTCCCAAGTCGCTCAAGCTGTGCTTTGCGCACGGCGGCGGCAGCTTTGCGTTCCTGCTGGGCCGCGTGCAGAACGCCTGGGAGCAGCGCGACATCGTGCGCGAGGACTGCCCGAACCCGCCCAACTCGTACCTCGATCGCTTCTACGTGGACAGCGCCGTGTTCGACCCGCGGGCCTTGAGCCTGCTGGTTGACACCATGGGCGAAGACCGCGTCCTGCTTGGCTCCGATTACCCATTCCCGCTGGGCGAACAGAAGATCGGTGATCTCGTTGCCAACCACACGGCGCTGAGCGACACCGCCAAGGCCAAGATCCTGGGTGGCAACGCCGCGCGCTTCTTTGATCTTCCCGATGCCGCCAGAACGTGAACGGCAGCATCACGAACCCTTCAACACACAGCAACACACCATGACTTCGACGATCACTCGGGACGCCTGCGCCGCGCTGGACGCGGCCGACACCCTGGCCCATTGCCGCGCACGCTTCAACCTGCCTGCGGACACGATTTACCTCGACGGCAACTCGCTGGGCGCCATGCCCGCCAACGTGCCTGCACGCATGAAGCAGGCGCTGGAGCAGGAGTGGGCGCACGGCCTGATCCGCTCGTGGAACGACGCCGATTGGTACCCCGCACCGCAGCGCACCGGCGACAAGATCGCCAAGCTGATCGGCGCAGGGCAGGGCGAGGTGATCGTTGCCGACTCCACCTCGGTGAACCTGTTCAAGGTGCTGGTGGCCGCCACCCGCATGCAGCCGGGCCGCCGTGTGATCCTGGCCGAGCGCACGAACTTCCCGACTGACGTGTACATCGCCGGCAGCGCGGCCGAGATGACTGGCTGCGAACTGCGCTGTGTCGATCCGGACGATGTGCTGGCTGCCATCGACGAGACCGTCGCCATCGTGTCGCTCACGCACGTGAACTACAAGACCGGCAAACGTTACGACATGGAAGCCGTGACCCGTCGCGCGCACGAAGCTGGGGCGCTGATCGTCTGGGACTTGTGCCACACGGCCGGTGCCATGCCCGTGCAGCTGAACGCGTGCGAAGCCGATTTCGCCGTGGGCTGCGGCTATAAGTACCTGAACGGGGGCCCGGGCGCACCGGCCTTCGTTTTTGTTGCTTCGCGCCACCTGGCGGCCATCCGTCAACCGCTGACGGGCTGGCACGGCCACGCCAAGCCATTCGAGTTCACGCACGACTATGCGCCGCATCCGGCCATCGACCGCATGCTGACGGGCACCGCGCCGCAGCTCGGCGTGATCGCGCTGGAGAGCGCGCTCGACGCCTTTGACGGTGTGGACCTCAACACGCTGCGCGAGAAGAGTGTCGCGCTGGGCAACCTGTTCATCGCGCTCGCCGATCAGGAGCTCGCCGGGCTCGGATGCGGGCTGGCCTCGCCGCGCGATGCGGATCAGCGCGGCAGCCAAGTCTCGCTGACGCACGAAGAGGGCTACGCGATCATGCAGGCGCTGATCGCCCGCAACGTGATCGGCGACTTCCGCGCGCCCGACATCCTGCGCTTCGGGTTCGCACCGCTCTACGTCCGTTACGTCGACATCTGGGACACCATCGCCGCGCTCAAGGACATCATTGCGACCGGCGCTTGGAACACCCCGGAATTCCGCACGCGCAAGTCCGTAACCTGAGCCCCAGCGCCAGGCAGGTCGGCAATCCAACTACGAACAAGCGGCCGCACCCACACGGTGCCGGCTGCGGCAAGGAGACATGCCGTGAGGCAACAACACGGATTCGACACGATCGTCGAACGGGAGAAGGGCTTGCAGCGCGGCCTTTCCACTGCACAGCTTTCGATGATTGCCATTGGCGGTGCGATCGGGACGGGCCTGTTCCTGGGCAGCGGTTTCGCCATCGGCTTTGCGGGGCCCAGCGTACTGGTGAGCTATGCGATCGGTGCGCTGATCGCCCTGCTGCTGATGGGCTGCCTGGCCGAGATGACGGTGGCGCATCCCACGTCCGGCTCGTTCGGCGCGTATGCGGAGCACTACATCGGGCCGTGGGCCGGGTTCCTGGTGCGCTATGCGTACTGGTCGTCCATCGTGCTTGCGGTGGGCGCCGAGGTCACGGCCATTGCCGTGTACATGAAGTACTGGCTTCCAGCGGTGCCGGGCTGGTACTGGATTGTCGGGTTCTCGGCGGCGCTCATCGGCGTGAACGTGGTCAGCGTGAAGGTGTTCGGCGCGGTTGAATACGTGTTCTCGATGCTCAAGATTGCGGCCATCGTGGGCTTCATCCTGCTGGGGGCGTACGTCGTGTTCAGCGCGCCGGCCGGCTCGGGCATTGGCCTGGCGAACTACCAGGTGCAGGGCGGTTTCTTCCCAAAGGGCGCATGGGGCACATGGGTGGCGGTGATCGTCTCGATCTTCAGCTACCTGAGCATCGAGATGATTGCCGTCGCCGCGGGCGAGGCGCGTGACCCGCACAAGGCCATCACGAGCGCCTTCCGCGCGACGATGATCCGGCTGGTGGTCTTCTATCTGCTGACGCTCGCGCTGATGCTGGCCATCGTGCCGTGGACGGCGGCCGGCGCCAACGAAAGCCCCTTTGTGAAGGTGATGGCCGCCACATCGGTGCCGGGCGCCGCCGGTGTGTTCAACTTTGTAATCCTGGTGGCGGCGCTGTCGGCCATGAACAGTCAGCTCTACATCACCACGCGCATGATGTTCAGCCTGTCACGCGCCGGCTATGCGCCCAAGGCGCTGGGCCGCCTGAATGCGAGCGGCGTGCCCACCGGGGCGCTGCTGCTCTCGGCAGTGGGTATTGCCGTGGCGACCGTGCTCAACGCGCTGTACCCGGAGAGTGCTTTCCTGCTGATGATGTCGGTGTCGATGTTCGGCGCGATGTTCACGTGGCTGATGATCTTCGTCACGCATATGTTCTTCCGCCGGGCGCACCGCGGTCAGGTGCTGGCGTTTCGCATGTGGGGGTTCCCGGCCACGTCGTTGTTGGGGGCTGCACTCATGGCGGCCGCGCTGGTCACCACCTACTTCACGGCGGAGTTCCGCATGACCCTGCTGTGCGGCGTGCCGTTCATGATCGCACTGTCGGTGGTGTATGGCGTCTGGTACCGCAAGCAGGCGCATGCTGCCCAGGCTGTCACCTCTTCTTGATCGCGCGAATGTCCGCTATTCTCGCCAATCCCAACATTGACGGAGTCGTTCTTCATGTCGCTGACCTTTCTCGGCATTGCCGGCAGCCTGCGCCGCAAATCCACCAACCAGGGGCTGCTGCGTGCGGCGTCCACCCGCCTGCCTGACGGCGTTGAAATGGAACTGGCGGACCTGCGTGATATTCCGTTCTACAACGCAGACATTACGGACAAGCCGGCGTCAGTGCTGCGCGTGTTCCAGCAGTTGGAGCGCGCCGATGCGCTGGTGCTGGCCTGCCCCGAATACAACTACTCGCTGGCACCGGCACTGAAGAACATCCTCGACTGGGCTTCGCGCGAACCGAACAACGCACTGCTGGCCGGTAAGCCGGTGGCGATTCTGGGTGCGGGCGGCGGCATGGGCACGTCGCGTGCGCAATACCACCTGCGTCAGGTGTGCGTGTACCTGGACCTGCATCCGTTGAACAAGCCGGAAGTGTTTGCGAACGCCTTTGCCGGCGGCTTTAACGCCGAGGGCGATCTGACGGACGAGCGCATCGCTGGCCTGATTACCGAACAGATGCAGGCGCTTGCCAATTGGACGGTGAAGCACAAGGCGTGAACGACGCCACCCCGTGACTCACTCGCCGGCGTGCAGCGTACGGTTGCGCCCGGCGAGCGATCCCATCACGATGGACGCCAGTGCTACGGCGCTGAACAGCCAGCCGACCACGGCCCAGCCGCCGGTCAGGTCGTGCAGCACGCCCATCAGGTACGGTCCTGCGGCGGCCATGGTGTAGCCGATGCCCTGCGTCATGGCCGACAGGCTGGCCGCCACACGCGCATCGGCCGATGCGCAGCACGATCAGCGACAGCGCCACGCTGAAGTTGCCGCCCTGGCCCAGCCCCAGCAGCACCGCCCACCACCACAGCGTCGACAGCGGCGCGTACAGGCAGCCGAGCAGGCCGGCCCAGCACATCAGCATCATCAGCAGCACGGCAGGACGTTGATCCCGCCCGAGCCGCGCCACGAATGGCCCGCCCAGCGCGGTGATGAGCTGCACGAGAATCGACACCGCCGCCACCACGCCTGATTGCACGGCAGACAGCCCTCGGTCCTGCAGGATCACCGGCAGCCAGCCGAACACGCAATACGCCAGCGATGATTGCAGGCCCATGTACAGCGTCACCTGCCAGGCGATCGGCTTGTTCCATAACGACACGCGGTCGAGCCGCGCTGCCGACCCCTTGCCGTGCGCATGCCGCATGTGCGGCCACCAGCCGACAAAGGCCAGCAACGCCGGCAAGGCCCAGAAGGCTAACGCGGGTTGCCACCCACCCAACCATGCGGAAAGCGGAGCGCTGGCGCCGGCCGCCACCGCCGCGCCAAAGCACAGTGCCATCGTATAGACGCCGGTCATCAGATCAGCGTGCCGGCCGAAGTCACGCTTGACGATACCCGGCAGCAGGATGCCCGTCACGCCAATGCAGGCACCGGCCGCCAGCGTACCGATGAAGAGCGGTGCGACGCCGCCCGCGCTGCGCAAGGCAATGCCCGCCGCCAGCGCAATCAGCAAGCCACCCACGGCGCGCTCTGCACCAAAGCGCCGGGCCAGAATGGCGGCAGCCGGCGCAAAGAGGCCCAGGCACAGTACCGGCAACGTCGTCAGCAAGCCCGCCGTGGCGCCGGACAACCCCGTGCCAGCGGCCACTTGCTTGAGCACGGGTGACAGGCTGGACAGCGCCGGCCGCAGGTTCACGCCCACCAGCACCAGCCCAACCACGAGCAGGATTAGCGCGCTGGCCGAACGTCGTTCGGCGGCATGATGGGTGGGGGCAGCAGATTGTGTTGGGGGCGGTGATTGGGACATGACAGGACAGGCGTGCGAGCAAGCTGCCGATTGTAGGGCGCGCGCAAGATTGGTGCATGCGCATCGCCCGATCCTAATGATGATGTTGCTGCTATTGCGCGCGGTCGATGCGTTTGGCGAGGTCGGCCAGCACGTCGGCGGACGGTGCGCCGCGTTCGGCCGCCAGTGCCAAGGCGCGTCGTGTGAGGGCGGTGTACAGCGTCGCATGATCTGCGCCGAGTGCGTCGAGCGCACGCAAGTGCTTGTCGATCACGCCGCCGTCACCGCGCGAGACAGGGCCGGCCAGGGCGCCAGCCAGACCGCGCGCACGTGCAGCGGCCAGCGTGCCGTCCACCAGCGGCCACATAGCATCGACGGCAGCGTCGCGATCGATACCCGCAGCCTGCCACAGCGTGGCCGCCTCATGCAGCGCGCACAGCAGGAAACTGGCCGCGTAGTTGGCTCCCGCGTGATACAGCGCGCGTTGCCCGGGCCGGACCTTCAGCGGCGTGCAGCCGAGCCGTTGGGCAAGATTCGCGAGCGCCGCATCATGCGGGGCGTCTGCCTCGATGGCGATGGACGCGCCACCCAGGCGCTCCGCGTCGTCCGGCAAACCGGCAAAAAGGAAGAGTGGATGGAAGCTGGCGGTATCTGCGCCGGCCTGGCGTGCGGCGTCCAGTAGATCGCGTTCGCCAGCGCCGCTGCAATGGACGACGAGCTGCCCGGGGCGCCAGCGCACGCCTGCTGTGATGCGGGCAATCGCGTCATCTGGCACGGTGATGAAGACCCAGTCCGCCGCATCGGCCACACCTTGCGTGTCGAGCGCCCTGGCGCCCGTTGCCTGCGCCAGCCACGCAGCATTGGCGTGCGTGCGGCTGGCCACCGCAGCGCTATGCACGCCGGCACGATATGCGCGCGTGGCCAGCGCCCGCGCCAAGCGCCCTGCGCCAATCCAGCCGATGGAAACGGGCGCTTCGATTGCTAAAGAGGACATACCGGAACCCTGCGTCAGAACGGGCGGATCATAAGCCCGCTGCCTTCTGATATTTGCAATTAACTGCCGTGATTTTTTCCCAAACGTGAACATGCATGCAGGAGCCTGGAGTGGGCTGAGTGACGACCAGACTCACTGCTGGCGCGCACTGTTCGCTGAGCATCACCTGACCGCTCTTTGTGGGTTGCCTGAGCGCGGCATCGCCCTCGGGGTGTTTCCAAGGCGCTTGACTAGGCATAATTCCGGCTGCTTTCCTGAAGGACGCATTCATGAAAACAGGTCGACACGCCAGGGGCAAGCCCTCCGGCGGTCTTGCCCAACGTTGTGGACGATATGCACCGCTGGTGCTGGCGATGCTGCTGGCCGGTTGCGCTGTCGGGCCCGACTACCGCGCGCCGCAGTTGAGCGGCACCGAAGCGCCGCAAGGCTGGCACGCCACGCTGCCGCACCACGGCAGCCGCATGGCGCTGGCCCACTGGTGGGAGCAGTTTCACGATCCCGTGCTGACGCAGCTTGTCGAGCAGGCTGACACCAGCAGCCCGACCATCGCCCAGGCGGTGGGGCGCGTGCGTGAGGCGCGCGCGAGTGTCTCCACCAGCCAGGCGGCGTTCTTTCCGACGCTGAAGGGCAGTGGTTCGGCGTCGCGACAGGGCGGGTTCGGCAGCAGCGAGTTCACTGGCGGATCAAGCTTTGGTGGACTGCCCGGGGGCACGCTGAGCCCAACGCTAGGGCTGGGCACGATCACCACGCTGGCAGCGCAGGCCGATGCGTCTTGGGAGCTCGACCTGTTTGGCGGTAAGCGCCGCAGCTTGGAGAGCGCCGGCGCGCGGTTGACCGCCAGCCAAGCCGATTGGCACGACGCACGCGTGACGCTGGCGGCGGAAGTCGCCAACACCTACTTGCAGCAGCGCGAGTGTGAAGCGCTGGTCGACATTGGCGCGACGACGCTCGCCTCGCGGCAGGAGACGTTATCGCTGACTGAGCGCAAGTTCCGCGCGGGCTTTGTCGCGCCGGCTGACTATGCGCAGGCGCAGGCCACCGTGGCCGATGCCGTCAACGCGCTGGAGAGCCAGCGGGCGCAATGCGCGCAGGGCATCGACAAGCTCGTCATGCTCACCGGCCTGGACCACGACGCACTGAATGCGCTATTGGCCAAGGCGAGTGCACAGATTCCTGCACCGCCTGATGCCGGCGCGCCCGACGTGCCGGCGCAGGTGCTGTCACAGCGGCCCGATGTGTCGTCGTCTGAACGTGCGGTGGCTGCGGCCAGTGCTGACATTGGCGTGGCGGTGGCGAGCCGCTTGCCGTCACTCACGCTGGCGGGTTCCATCGGTATCAACACGTTCCGCGTGAGCGGGCAGT
Source organism: Ralstonia flaminis (assembly GCF_958415495.1). Lineage (NCBI taxonomy): Bacteria > Pseudomonadati > Pseudomonadota > Betaproteobacteria > Burkholderiales > Burkholderiaceae > Ralstonia > Ralstonia flaminis. The sequence continues at coordinate 193,254 of NZ_CATZLL010000011.1, forward strand.
CGTTGACGAGCAAGTCGTGGTCGTTTGGTCCGTCGCTGTCACTGCCGATTTTTGAAGGCGGTGCGGGCGCGGCGCGTGTGGAAACCGCACGTGCGCGCTATGACCAGGCGCTCGCCAGCTATCGCGGCAAGGTACGCCAGGCCGTGCAGGAAGTTGAAGATGCGCTGGTACGGCTGGACGCCGCTGACCGCCGCCTCGACGCTGCCACCACCGCCGACGCGCAATACACGAAGGTGCTGGAGGCGGCCAACGCACGCTATCGCCTGGGTGCCGGCAGCCTGCTGCAGCTTGAGGATGTGCGACGCACGACGCTGCAGGCATCGCAGTCACTGGCGGCTGTGAAGCTCGAACGCGCGCAGGCGTGGGTCGCGCTGTACAAGGCCGTGGGCGGTGGTTGGCGCGCAGATGATGCTGGCGCCGCTGATAACGCCCAATCGAATTCTTCCAATGCTTCCGCGCCGGCCGCTGGGCCTCAAGCGCACAACGGAAATGCTTCATGACAGGACAACGTGTTTGGATGGCTGGGCTGGCCTTAGTACTGGCTGGTGTGCTCGTGGCGTGCGGCAAGCCCGCACCCGAAGGCAAGGGGCTGGGCAAGGAACAACCAGCGGCCAAGCCGGCGCTGACCGTCAACGTTGCGCATCTTGCGCAGCAGGTATGGCCGCGTGCGGCTACGGCCAGCGGTGCGGTGCAGGCATGGCAGGAAGCTAGCATCGGCGCCGAAGTCGGCGGGTTGAAGCTGGCGGAGGTGCTCGTCAACGTGGGGGATGTCGTCAAGCAGGGCCAACTGCTGGCACGCCTGTCGGACGAGACGGTACGGGCCGACGTTGCCGCGCAACGGGCCACGCTGGCAGAGGCCGAAGCTTCTGCAGCCCAGGCAGCAGGCGAAGCCCGCCGTGCGCACGAACTCGACAAAAGCGGTGCCATCAGCCAGCAGGATCTGGTGCAGTACGACACGCAGGCCAAGACGGCTGCGGCCAAGCTGGCTTCGGCGCGTGCGCAGTTCGACAGCCAGCAATTGCGCCTGCGTTACACGCGGGTGGTGGCGCCCGATGACGGTGTGATCAGCGCGCGTTCGGCCACGGTGGGGGCGGTAGTGTCATCCGGCACCGAGCTCTTCAAACTCATCCGCAAGAACCGCCTGGAGTGGCGCGCCGAGATGCACGGCGACGTGCTGCCGCGCGTGCAGCCCGGCCAAGCCGTGCGCTTGAAGCGCATGGATGGCGGCATCGTCAACGGCCGCGTGCGCCAGATTGCTCCCACAGTGGATGCCAACACGCGCAACGGTCTCGTGTATGTCGATCTGCCGCCCGAAGCCGGCAGCGCAGGCGTGAAGGCGGGCATGTACCTGTCGGGCGATGTGCTATTGGGCGATGCGCCAGCCAAGACGCTGCCAGAGACCGCGGTGTTCTCGCGCGATGGTTACGACTACACGATGGTGGTGGGTTCTCAGGGCCGCGTGCGTCAGACCAAGGTCGTGCTGGGCCGCCGTCAGGATGGTCAGGTGGAGGTCACGCAAGGGATTGACCCGAGCGATGCGGTGGTCGCCGCTGGGGCGGCGTTCCTGAGTGATGGCGACCTCGTGCGCGTGGCCGCAGCCGGAGCCCCCGCATCCGCGCCGGCGGTATCGTCGCCAGCAGCAGGAGCCAAGCGATGAACTTCTCTGCCTGGGCGATCCGCAAGCCCATTCCGTCGATCCTGCTGTTCATCCTGATCACGGTGGCGGGGCTGGTGTCGTTCAAGATGCTGTCGATCCAGAATTTTCCGGACATCGACTTTCCTGCTGTGTCGGTTACAGCCAGCTTGCCGGGCGCCACGCCCACGCAGATGGAGACCGAGGTCACGCGCAAGATCGAAGATAGCATCGCCAGCATCGGGGCCATCAAGCACATCACCTCCACCATCAACGATGGCAGTTCGACCACGATGGTCGAATTCCAGCTGGAGAAGGACGTGCAGGAAGCGGTGAACGACGTGCGCGACGCGGTCAGCCGCATCCGCGCGCAACTGCCGTCCGACGTGCAGGAGCCGGTGATTTCGCGCGTGACGTTCGCCAGCCTGCCGGTGCTGACCTATGCCGTGGAAGCGACGGACATGGACGCGGAGGACCTCTCCTGGTTTGTCGACAACACCGTCAACAAGCGGCTGCTGTCTGTGCACGGCGTGGCCAAGGTTACCCGCCAGGGCGGGGTGGACCGCGAGGTGCGTGTGCAGCTCGACCCGGTGCGCCTGCAGGCGCTGAACGTGACGGCGGCGGACATCAGCGCACAAGTGCGCGGCATGCAGCAGGAGGCGCCGGGCGGGCGCGGCAACATCGGCGGGCAGGAGCAGGCGGTGCGTACGCTGGGCACCGTCAAGAGTGCGCGCGAGCTGGCGCAGATGGACATCCCGCTGCCGGACGGTCGGCGCATCCGCCTGTCGGACGTGGCCGACGTACGTGACACCGCAGCCGAGCCACGTCAGATGGCGTTGTTCGACGGCAAGCCGGTTGTGAGCTTCCAGGTGTTCCGCTCACGCGGCGCTAGCGAGATCTCGGTTGCCAAGGGCGTGCGCGAGGCCATTGCCAAGCTGCAGGCCGAGCGTCCCAACGTGCATGTGACCGAGGTCTACAACATGGTCAAGCCGGTGGCCGACGCCTACACCGCCTCGATGCACGCGCTGTACGAAGGCGCCATCCTGGCCGTGCTGGTGGTGTGGCTGTTCCTGCGCGACTGGCGGGCGACGTTCGTGTCGGCGGTGGCGTTGCCGTTGTCGATCATCCCGACGTTTGCGGCCATGCAGCTGCTGGACTTCACGCTCAACGGCATCACGCTGTTGGCGCTCACGCTGGTGGTCGGGATTCTTGTCGACGATGCCATCGTGGAGGTGGAGAACATCGTGCGTCACCTGCGCGACGGCAAGAAGCCGCTGGAGGCGGCGACGGAGGCCGCGCAGGAGATTGGCCTGGCGGTGATTGCCACCTCGCTCACGCTGGTGGCGGTCTTTCTGCCGACCGCCTTCATGGGCGGGATCTCGGGCAAGTTCTTCAAGCAGTTCGGGTGGACGGCCTCGCTTGCGGTGCTGGCGTCGCTGCTGGTGGCGCGGTTGCTGACGCCCATGATGGCGGCCTACATGCTCAAGCCGCAGGACGAGCCCAATCGCGACAGCTGGATCATGACGCGGTACCTGCAGGCGGCGCGCTGGTGCCTGGTCCACCCGTGGAAGACGGGCAGCATGGCAGCAGCATTCTTTGTGGTGTCGGTCGCCATCATCGGGTTGATTCCAGCGACGTTCCTGCCGCCAGAAGACTGGGCGCAACTGCAGATGACGGTGGAAAGCCCACCCGGTAGCACCATCGCCCAGACGCGCGACAACACCGAGCGCGTGCGCAAGATCGTGATGCAGCACAAGGAGGTCCGTCACGTCTATACAGCCATCGGTTCTGGCGTGATGGCAGGGGTGCCCGGTTCCAACGGCGGTGAGGTGCGCAACGGCACGCTCACCATCTCGCTCACGGACAGGCATGACCGCCATATCAAGCAGCAGGAGGTGCAGCGCCAGTTGCGCGAGATGCTGGAGGGCGTGCCGGGTGTGCGCATTTCGTTTGGTGCGGTGGGCTCGGGTGAGCAGTTGCAGGTGGTGCTGACCGGTGATGACCCCGCCACGCTGCAGCAATCCGCCCGCGATGTGATGCGCGATCTGCGCATGGTGCCGGGCCTGGGGGCGATTACGTCCTCGGCGAGCCTGCTGCGGCCCGAAATCATCATCCGCCCGGACTTTGCGCGTGCTGCGCAGCAAGGCGTGACAGCCGCCGCCATTGGTCAGGCCGTGCGCGTGGCTACGGCAGGCGATTACGACGTCAACCTGCCCAAGCTGAACCTGCCGGAGCGGCAGGTGTACATCCGCGTGGAGCTGGACCCGAAGGCGCGCAACCAGATCGAGACGATCCGGCAGTTGCGCGTGGCGGGTCGCAACGGCGCGGTGCCGCTGGAGAATATCGCCGACATCTCCATTGCCAGCGGCCCGGCGCAGATCGACCGCTATGACCGCAGCCGCAACATCACCATCAGCGTGGGGCTGGAGGGGCGTGCGCTGGGCGAGACCAACATGGCAGTGGAGGCGCTGCCGTCCATCAAGAACCTGCCGCCGGGCGTGCGCCGCATTGCCTCGGGCGATGTGGAGGGCATGCAAGAGTTGTTCAGCAGCTTCTTCCTCGCCATGTTTGCGGGCGTGCTGTGCGTGTACGCGGTGCTGGTGCTGCTGTTCCACGACTTTACGCAGCCGGTGACGATTCTGGCGGCGTTGCCGCTGTCGGTGGGCGGGGCTTTCGGGTTGCTAGCGCTGTTTGGTTTCAGCTTGTCGCTGCCAGCGCTGATCGGCTTGCTCATGCTGATGGGCATCGTGACCAAGAACTCGATCCTGCTGGTGGAATACGCCATTGTGGCCCGGCGTGATATGGGCATGTCGCGCACGGATGCCATTATCGATGCGTGCCACAAGCGCGCCCGCCCCATCGTCATGACCACGGTGGCCATGACAGCAGGCATGGTGCCGATGGCACTGGGCCTCGAAGGCGACGCGGGGTTCCGCGCGCCAATGGCGGTGGCCGTGATCGGTGGCCTGCTGACCTCCACGCTGCTGAGCCTGTTGGTGGTGCCCGTGGTGTTCGAAAAGGTGGATGACCTCAAGGAATGGACGCTGCGCAAGTTCCGTGGTGCGCGCCATCATGGGCATCAAGTGGAACCGGCGTCGGAGCCCGGTCAGCGCTAGGTGTAGCATCGGGCGGTCTGCCGGAGCACTCAAGAACAGGAGACCGCCCATGTCCGATGCTGTGCTGTTCCAGACCGATGGCCCGGTCTGCACGATCCTGCTCAACCGGCCCGGCTGCCGCAACGCGGTGGATGGGCCAACCGCGGCCGCGCTGCTCGCCGCGTTCGAGCGCTTTGAAGCCGATGATGCGCTACGCGTGGCCGTGCTGGCCGGCACGGGCGGGCACTTCTGCGCTGGCGCCGATCTGACCGCCGTTGGCGATCCTTCAAGACGCAATCATCTCGACCCAGAGGGCGGGGCGCCTGGTCCGATGGGGCCGTCACGCATGGCGTTGTCCAAACCGCTCATCGCGGCGGTGAGCGGCTACGCCGTGGCGGGTGGCCTTGAGCTTGCGCTGTTGGCCGATCTGCGCGTGATGGAACGCGATGCCGTGTTCGGCGTGTTCTGCCGTCGCTGGGGCGTGCCGCTCATCGACGGTGGCACGGTGCGCTTGCCGCGCATCATCGGCATGGGCCGCGCGCTGGACATGATCCTGACTGGCCGTGCTGTGCCCGCCGACGAGGCGCTCGCCATGGGGCTGGCCAATCGCGTGGTCGAGCCTGGCGAGGCGCTTGCCGTTGCACAACAGCTTGCCCGAGACATTGCCGCGTTTCCGCAGCAATGCATGTTGACTGACCGGGCGTCGGCGTATGCCCAGTGGGATCTGCCGTTGGCAGCGGCGTTGCGGCAGGAAGGTGCGCGAGGTACGCCAATCGTGTTTGCCGAAGGGGTGGAGGGTGCGGCGCGATTTGCCGACGGTGCCGGACGGCACGGTCAATAACCGGATTGCGCGTTGATCACGATTTGGCATTTAAAAAGTCAACCCGAAATCCGTGGGGAATGCGGGTTGATCCTTTATCACCTTGACCCGCTAAAACAGCCGGTACAATCCGCGCTTTGCTGAAAATAATCGACGCATCGACGCTCGAATAAGGCAAGTCCAGGGGCAGTGTGGGGGTGGTTCGCTACGACGTACAGCGTTGCGGACATTGTCGACACGCATATCCGCGCGGGGCCTCGCCAGGCCGTCGCGCGGAGCATTGCGGGTGGATCCAACTTTTCTCTCTGTTTTCCATCAAGCGCGGGCCATGCCGTGCCGATACTGCCTGGGCGCATTCCGCAAAGACTCGAATTAATATTTTAGAAAATCAGATTTCATATTTTTTTAAGGGAGAAGTCGAATGAAGCAAACCTCGAAGTTGATGTTTGCCGGCGCTGCGGCGTTGGCACTGGGCATGCTCGGCGGCTGCGCGACCGAATCGTCGCAAGCATTGCCGGTTGCCAAGGTGGAAAGCGCGAGCCGCCCGTACGTCGGCGTGCGCGCTCCGATTGCCGTGGGCAAGTTCGATAACCGATCGGCGTACATGCGCGGCGTGTTCTCGGATGGCGTGGACCGCCTGGGCGGCCAAGCCAAGACCATCCTGATCACGCATCTGCAGCAGACGAACCGCTTCTCCGTGCTGGACCGCGACAACATGGCGGAGATCAAGCAGGAAGCCGCGATCAAGAACACCGCACAGAAGCTCAAGGGCGCTGACTACGTCATCACCGGCGACGTGACCGAGTTCGGCCGCAAGGAAACCGGTGACCAGCAACTGTTCGGCATCCTCGGCCGCGGCAAGGAGCAGGTCGCCTACGCGAAGGTCGCACTGAACGTGGTCAACATCTCGACCTCGGAAGTCGTGTACTCGGTGGGTGGTGCAGGTGAATACAAGCTGTCGAACCGCGAAGTGATCGGCTTTGGCGGGACGGCCAGCTACGACTCGACGCTTAACGGCAAGGTGCTGGATCTGGCCATGCGTGAAGCGGTGAACAACCTGGTCAACGGTATCGAAAGCGGTGCCTGGAAGCCTGGCGCGCAGTAAGAAGACACGCAGTCAAAACAAAAACGGGAAATTAGGGGTAACAACAGTCATGAGCAAGGTGTTTGCGATGTGGCGCGCGGCGGCCGGTGTGGCCGTCGGGAGTGCAATGCTGGCGGGTTGCGCCGGCCCGAAGCCGCTGTACCAGTGGGAAGGCTATCAGCCGCAGGTGTATCAGTACTTCAAGGGCGAAGCAAAGGAAGCCCAGGTGGCGGAACTCGAGCGCGGCCTGGAGAAGATCAAGGCCACCAATGGCGCCGTGCCGCCGGGCTATCACGCTCAACTGGGCATGCTGTATTCGAGCCTGGGCAAGGATGACCAGATGGTCCAGGAGTTCAATACCGAGAAGGCGCTGTTTCCGGAGTCGACGACGTACATCGATTTCCTGATGAAGAACGTGAAGAAGGGGACCAACTGATGGCCAAGCGCTTCCTGAAACTGTTTGCGGCGGCCAGCGTGGTTGCCTTGATGGCGGGCTGCGCCGCGCCGACAAAGAACATCGACTATTCGGCTTTCAAGGCCAGCAAGCCGCGTTCCATCGTGGTGCTGCCGCCGCTGAACGAATCGCCGGACGTGGGGGCGACCTACGGCATGCTGTCGCAAGTGACGGTGCCGTTGGCGGAGGCGGGCTACTACGTGCTGCCGGTGGCGCTGGTTGATGAGACCTTCCGCCAGAACGGTCTGACCACGGCAGGCGACATCCATGGTGTGCCGGTGGCCAAGCTGCACGACATCTTCGGTGCGGACGCCGCGCTGTATGTCACTGTCACGCAGTACGGCAGCAAGTACATGGTGGTGAGCAGCGCCACCGTCGTGTCGGCTGATGCCAAGCTGGTGGACCTGAAGAGTGGGCAGACGCTCTGGACGGGGCACGCCAGCGCGTCGAACAACGAGGGCGGGAACAACTCCGGCGGCGGCCTGATCGGCATGCTGGTGTCGGCGGCAGTCAATCAGATCATCGCCAACGTGACCGACCAGGGCTACAAGGTGGCCGGTACGACCAGCGCGCGTCTGCTGTCGGCTGGGCAACCGGGCGGGCTGCTGTATGGTCCACGTTCGCCCAAGTACGGCACGGACTAAGCGACTCTCGGTAGTAAGAAAAGACGCCAACCGAAACAAACCGGTTGGCGTTTTTCTTTGGGGCGTTGCGGCTGCTTACGCCGTTACGCTTTCAGCGTGCATGGCCTTGCTTCCTGCATGCCGCGTCTTCGCATGCTTGGCACGCAAGCGGCGCGTTGCCTCCACCATGCCTTGCAGCGCCGCTTCCACTTCCGGCCAACCACGCGTCTTCAGGCCGCAATCTGGGTTCACCCACAGGCGCTGCACCGGCACCACCTGCGCGGCCTTGTCGAGCAGCGCTTCCATCTCTTCCACGCGCGGCACGCGTGGCGAGTGGATGTCGTACACGCCGGGGCCGATCTCGTTGGGGTAGGCAAACTCGCCAAACGCGTCCAGCAACTCCATGTTCGAGCGCGAGGTCTCGATGGTGATCACGTCGGCGTCCATCGACGCGATGGCCGGCAGGATGTCGTTGAACTCCGAATAGCACATGTGTGTGTGGATCTGCGTATCGTTGCGCACGCCCGAGGCCGATACGCGGAACACCCGCGCGGCCCATTCCAGGTACCCAGGTACGTCAGCTGCACGCAGCGGCAAGCCTTCGCGGAAGGCCGGTTCGTCGATCTGGATGGCGGCGATGCCGGCCGTTTCCAGATCGCATACCTCGTCGCGCAACGCCAGGGCGATCTGCAGTGCTGTCTGTTCGCGTGGCTGGTCGTCTCGCACGAAGGACCATTGCAGCATCGTCACAGGGCCGGTCAGCATGCCCTTCATCGGCTTGGTGGTCAGGCTCTGCGCGTACTTGGACCACTCCACCGTCATTGGCTCGGGGCGGTACACATCGCCGTAGATGATGGGCGGCTTCACGCAGCGTGAGCCGTAGCTCTGCACCCAGCCGTTGGCGGTGAAGGCATAGCCCCACAGCAACTCTCCAAAGTACTCGACCATGTCGTTGCGCTCGGCTTCTCCATGCACGAGCATGTCCAGCCCCAGGGCCTCCTGGCGGCGCACCACGTCGGTGATTTCGGCGCGCATGCGCTCCAGATAGTCCAGCGCGGGCAGGTCGCCACGCTTGTGGCGTGCGCGCGTCTGGCGGATTTCAGCCGTCTGCGGGAACGACCCGATGGTGGTGGTCGGCAACAACGGCAGGTTCAGACGGGCTTGCTGGGCCTGGGCGCGCGTGGGGTAGTCGGCGGCACGCTGGGCGTCTTCCGCGCGAACGGCGGCCAGGCGTTTTTTGACGCTGGCGTTGTGTACGCGACGTGACGCTGCGCGCGAGGCGATGGCGGCGCGATTTGCGTCGAGCGCGCCTTGTACGGAAGCGGCACCTTCCACCAGCGCACGCTTGAGGACGAACAGCTCATCCAGTTTCTGGCGGGCAAATGCCAGCCAGCCCTTCAGTTCTTCGTCCAGCTTGGTTTCAGCCGAGAGGTCCACCGGTACGTGTAGTAGCGAGCAGCTCGGCGCGATCCACAGGCGATCATCGAAGGCCTCGGCCAGTGGCGCCAAGCGTTCCAGCACGCGCGCGAGATCCGTGCGCCAGATATTGCGGCCATCGACCACGCCAACGGACAGCACCTTGTCTGATGGCCACGGTGCAAAGGCCGTGAGCTGCTCCGGTGCGCGCACGAGGTCCAGGTGCACCCCCGCCACCGGCAGCGACCGGATGAGCGCTGCATGATGCGCGGCGGCCTCAAAGTAGGTCGCCAGCAGCAGCTTGGGGCCGTTGGCCGCTTGCAGGGCCTGGTAAGCCGGGCCGAACGCATCCACCCAAGGTTGCGGCAGGTCCAACACCAATGCCGGTTCGTCGATCTGCACCCACTCCACGTTCAGCGCGGCCAGGCGCTGTAGCACGGCAGCATAGGCCTGCAGCACCTGCGGCAGCAGCGCGAGCTTATCTGTAAGGCCATTGCGCGCCTTGGACAGATGCAGGAACGTGACCGGTCCGATCAGCACCACCTTGACGCGATGGCCCGCTACCTGTGCCTCGCGCACCTCGTCGAAGAGCCAATCGGCGCCGGGGCCGAACTGCAGGTCGGGCGTGAGCTCCGGCACGAGGTAGTGGTAGTTGGTGTCGAACCACTTGGTCATTTCCATGGCGGCGTGGTCGGCATTGCCGCGTGCGAGCACGAACGATTGCGCCAGCGTCAGTTGTGCCGCATCAAAGCCAAAACGCGTGGGAATGGCGCCCAGCAGGGCGGCTGTCTGCAGCACCTGGTCGTACCAGGCGAAATCACCCACGGTCACGAAATCCAGGCCGGCGTCGCGCTGGGCCGCCCAGTGGCGCTCGCGCAATGCCCGGCCGGTGGTACGCAGGTCGTCTTCCGCAGAGGTGCCTTTCCAGAACGATTCGAGAGCGAACTTCAACTCACGCTGTGCGCCGATGCGCGGGTAGCCGAGGGTGTGGATGGTCGTCATAGGGGATACAGGCGCCAAAGTGCAGGTCGATTTTTGAGTCCTGTGATGATGGGCGACGACGTAGCATGAATCAAATGATATTATTTTCGCCATCATTGAATGAAATTCATATTTTGGGAATTGCACGGCTATGCTGGAAATCCGTCATCTACGTACCCTGATTGCCTTGGCTGATGGCGGCTCGGTGTCGCGGGCGGCCGAGCGGCTGCACCTGACGCAGTCGGCGCTGTCGCACCAGTTGCGTGCGCTGGAATCGCACTACGGGCTGGCCGTCGTGCGCCGCAAGGGACAGACCGTGGAGTTGAGCGAGGCCGGCGAGCGCTTGCTGGAACTCGCCCAGAAGGTGGTCGCCGACATCCAGGCCGCCGAGCGCGACCTGGAGCGCATCAAGGGCCGTGCCGCCGGCACGCTGCGCATTGCGCTGGAATGCCACACCTGCTTTGACTGGCTGATGCCGGTGATGGATGCCTTCCGCCAGCGTTGGCCCGAGGTGGAAATGGACCTCGTCTCTGGCTTTCATACCGATCCGCTCGCGCTGCTCAAGGATGGCCGTGCCGACGTCATCATCGGCTCTGATGCGAAGATGCGCCGGGGCGTGGTGTTCGCGCCGCTGTTCCGCTTCGAGATCCTGGCCGTGCTGCCTGTGGATCACCCTCTGCGCAACAAGAAATGGCTGGAGGCGAAGGACTTCGCAGACCAGACGCTCATCACGTATCCCGTGCCGGAAGAGCGCATCGACCTGATCCGGCAGGTGCTGACGCCCGCCGCTATCGTGTTCAACCGTCGCACGGCGGAGCTGACCATTGCCGTGCTGCAGCTCGTCGCCAGCCGCCGCGGGCTGGCTGCACTGCCAAGCTGGGGTATCAAGAACTACATCGACTACGAATACGTGGTGGCCAAGCGCGTTGGCAAAGACGGTGTGTGGAGCGATCTGTACGCGGCCATGACACGCGACTACGCGCAGGCCCCGTTTGCGCAGGACTTTATCGAGACGGCCAAGTCGATCTGCTTTGCACAGTTGCCGGGGCTGATGCCGTTGGAAGCCTAGTCAGGTGCGTGTTTTCTGGGGCAGGCGCGGCAGCTTGTTCTGCAGGCCGTCTTTCAGAAAATCCAGCAGATGCCGCGTTGCCAGCGTCCGATACCGGCTCGGCATGGCGAGCATGTAGAGCCGGCTGCCGAACACACTGAACCGATACCCCGGCAGCACGCGTTTGACGTGGCCCTCGCGCAAGTCATCGGCGGCGGCGTAGTAGGGCAGGATGCCCAGCCCGTTGCCGGCGCGCACGGACGCTTGCAGGAACAGATAGTTGTCGGACGAAACGCCCGGGTCGAGCGTGACGTGCGCCCGCTCATCGCCCAGTTGTGCGGATAGCCGCAGCGGCTGCCCAACCGCCGGTGCGCTGACGATGGTGTGTTTGGCCAGCGCATCAAGCGTCTTCGGTGTGCCATGCGTCGCAAGGTAATCCGGTGCGGCACACAACACCCAATCGACTTCATCGAGCAGCGTGGCGACCAGCGACTCGGGCGGGTTCGACACGATGCGCAGCGCGACATCCACGTCTTCGCCAATCAGATCTGACACACGGTTGTCGAAACGCACATCCAGCCGGATATCCGGATACGCGCGCTTGAACGCCACCAGCAGCGGCGACACCAGCAGGTGCCCCAGCCCCGTTGGCACGGATAACCGCACGCTGCCCTGCAGTGATTTTCCCAGCGACGAGACCAGTGCATCCGCCGCCGCCATCTCGCGCAGGATGCTGCGCCCGTGCTCGTAGATGCCGGCGCCGACTTCGGTCGGCTCCACGCGGCGAGTGGTCCGGCGCAGCAGTTGCACACCCAGCGCCCGCTCAAAGGCCTTGAGCCGATGGCTCACATTGGAGCGCGTGGTTTGCAGCTTGCGCGCCGCCGCCGACAGGTTGCCCGAATCGACGATTTCCACGAACAGCTTGAGTGCATTGAGATCCATCCCGGCGTGCCATATTGGTGAAGTGGATTTGACATTCTGTTGATGTGAGACCTGATTGTCAAAATGCACCAACCCGGTACCATCTTTCGGAATATTCCATTGGAGCCAGGCGATATGGCGCTCGACGACGAATCCTTCGGTCTGCTGCAGCAATCGGTGCAGCGCTTCATTCAGGAACGGCTCATGCCGGCGGAAAACATCCTTGAAGAAGAGGATGACGTGCCAGCAGAGATCGTCGCCGACATGAAAGAGATGGGCCTGTTTGGCCTCTCGATTCCGGAAGCGCACGGCGGCATTGGTCTGTCGATGGCGCAGGAATGCGAAGTGGGGTACGACCTGGGCCATACGGCGCTGGCATTCCGCTCGGTGTTTGGCACCAACGTTGGTATTGGTTCGCAGGGCATCCTGATGGACGGCACCGATGCGCAGAAGGCGGATTACCTGCCGCGTATCGCCAGCGGCGAGCTGATCATTTCGTTTGCGCTTACCGAGCCGGGCGCCGGTTCGGATGCGGCATCGCTGCAGACACGCGCCACGCTGGACGGCGATCACTACGTCATCAATGGCACGAAACGCTTCATTACCAATGCGCCGCGCGCCGGAGCATTCACGCTGATGGCGCGCACGGGCGGCGAAGGCGCGGGTGGCATCTCCGCCTTCATCGTACCGGCTGATACGCCGGGCATTACGCTGGGCAAGCCGGACAAGAAGATGGGCCAGCGCGGCACCAAGACGTGCGATGTGATGCTCGACAACGTGCGTGTGCCCGCTGCCAACATCATCGGCGGTCTAGCCGGGCAGGGCTTCAAGACGGCGATGAAGGTGCTGGATCGCGGCCGTCTGCACATCTCGGCACTCGCATGCGGCATGGCGCATCGGCTGATCACGGATGCCGTGGCCTATGCCAAGGAACGCAAGCAGTTCGGCCAACCGATCGCAGATTTTCAGCTGATCCAGGCCATGCTGGCCGATAGCCAGGCCGAGTTGTATGCCGGTCTGTCCATGGTGCGTGACTGTGCTCGCCGCTATGACGCCAAGCCCGTCGGCAAACAGGACCACGAAGTCAGCATGCTGGCCTCCTGCACCAAGATGTTCTGTACGGAAATGGTGGGGCGCGTGGCGGATCGCGCCGTGCAGATCCACGGTGGCGCGGGCTACATTGCCGAATACAAGGCCGAGCGCTTCTACCGTGACGTGCGCCTGCTGCGCCTGTATGAAGGAACGACACAAATTCAACAACTCATCATCGCCAAGAACCTGCTGCGGGACTGAGCTGGCTCCAGGAATGGCTTCGGAGCTGGCTCTGTATTGGGGCCACGCTTTGGTTCAGAATGGGTAGGTTCCTACTTGATTTGCACGGCTGTTGCCGGAGTTGCCATGTACGTTCCCGCCCACTTTGAAGAATCGCGCACCGAGGCGCTGCACGCGCTGATCGCGCAGAATCCGTTCGGCTCGCTGGTGACACACGGCAAGAACGGGCTCGATGCGAACCACATTCCATTCCTGTTGCTGCCCGAAGAAGGCAAGCTGGGCACGCTGCACGCCCACGTCGCACGCGCCAATCCGGTCTGGCAAGACGTGGCCAACGGCGATGAGGTACTGGTCATCTTCCGCGCGGGCGACGCGTATATCTCGCCGACGTGGTATCCGAGCAAGCACGAAGCGCATAAGCAGGTGCCGACGTGGAACTACCGCGTGGCGCATGCGCACGGGCGCATCACCATCCGCGACGACGAGCGCTTTGTGCGTGGTGTAGTGGCGCGCCTGACGCGCACGCACGAGGCATCGCAACCCACGCCGTGGAAGATGTCCGACGCCCCCGCTGATTACATCGACACGCTGCTCAAGATGATCGTCGGCATCGAGGTCGAGATCACGCGGCTCGAAGGCAAGCTCAAACTGAGCCAGAACAAAGAGACGCGGGATATGGTTGGCGCTGGCGAAGCGCTCAAGGCCAATGGCGAACGCGTGATCAGCGACGCGATGCTGGCTTGCGCCGCGGCGAAACCGGAATAATGAGAGCAGCGGACTCTTAATCCGTAGGTCGAGTGTTCGAGTCACTCACGCCCCACCAGTATTCATAAGGCTTCACGGGAAACCGTGAGGCCTTTTGTCTTTCTTAGGTGTGTGTTTTTTTGCCTATCCTCCCCACGGCTTGGGCCAGTTTGTTTGTCACAAGGTGCGCATAACGTGCCGTTGACTTCGCATCCTTGTGGCCCAAAACAGCCCCTACCGTGTACAGATCAACGTCCTGATTGATCATTTCTGAGGCTGCTCCGCGCCGCAAATCGTGGAATCGGAGATGCTCAAGACCGGCTTTCTTGCGCGCCTTCTCGTAGTGCCAAGCAAAGTGGTCACCGTTAATCGTAAATCGTACCTTGCGGGCAAGTACAGCGATCTTTGGATGAATGGGCACGATGCGCGGTAGTCCGTTCTTCGTCTTCGATAGCGAAAAGCCCTTCTTCGTCACCTTGGCCCTCAAAATCTCCGAGCGGCGCATACCAGAATAGAAGGCTATTCACTACCCCCACACGGTGTCCGATGAGCCCTTAAGCGATGCACAAGTCAATGCGTTAGTGGATAAGGACATCGCACTTGCGGTTGCGGCTCTTGATGAAAACGCTAACTGGTGGAGAGCGCTGGATGGGCTGCTGCCGGTTTCATGGACACCTTGTTAAGGTGGAAAATGAAACTGGAGGTGGTTTATGGGAACGAGGCGGCAATTTAGCCGGGAGTTCAAGCTTGAG